>JAYVJH010000382.1:0-1571 GCA_043769455.1 Runella sp.
TCAATATCCATGCCACAAAGTTATCTATTCAGACAACAAAGAGCAAGTTGTTTGTGGATTTTTAGGTCGATTATCGGCTTCATAGCATAGCACACAACATTCAAGTCGTCCTAAAATACCGTATTTCTACTTTCATGTCAATCAATAGCTGTGCTGTGCGTTCGGGGCGAGCATCAGTCAAAAAAACTTGTCCAAAGTTACCACCATTGACCATTTCTAATAGTTTCTGAATACGGCGGTCGTCGAGTTTGTCAAAAATATCGTCCAATAACAATATCGGTTTTACTTCTTTTTCTTGGCCCAACATTTCAAATTGTGCCAGTCGCAGTGCAATAACAAACGATTTTTGCTGGCCTTGCGAGCCAAATTTACGAAGTGCAAAGCTGTTCATCTCAAAAGTAAAATCGTCTTTATGAATACCCCGAGTGGTGCGTTGGGCTTGCAGGTCTCGTTGTCTGTTTCTTCTAAATTCTACCCCAAAACCTGCATCTAATACCTCCGATTCGTAGATTATTTCCATTTGCTCACGGCCTTCGCCCAAAAAAGCATAATAGTGCTGCACCAATGGCAAGAATCGAGTCAGAAAGTCTCTGCGTTTTACAAAAATTTGTTGTGCCAAAACCACAAACGGCTCGTCGTAGGTTTCTAATAGGTCGGCATCGAAGTAGTTGCGTTCATAAAAACTTTTGAGGAGACTGTTTCGCTGGTTTAATATACGGTTATATTGCAATAAATCTTGTAAATAATGCTGGTCCAACTGCGACAACACGCCGTCAAAAAACCGTCGCCGTTCTTCACTGCCCTCACGCACTACATCGGTGTCGTCTGGGGCCATGAGTACAACAGGAAACCGCCCAATATGCTCGCTGATGCGCTCATACTGTTTTTTGTCCGACATCAACACTTTGCGCCCTCCACGTTGCAAGCTGCACGTAATCTGAACAGCCTTTTGGTGTTTCTGGAACGTACCATCGACAATAAAAAAATCTGCTTCGTTTTTGATGCTCAACGCATCTTGGTTATGAAAGGCACTTTTGCTGAGTGCCAAAAAATAAATGGCATCAAGTAAGTTGGTTTTGCCGCTACCGTTTTCGCCCACAATACAGTTTACATCGGGACTAAACCCAAAACTGCCGTCTTCATAGTTTTTGAAGTCGGTCAGGTAGAGTTTTTCTAAATACAGTTGCTGCATTGTGGGGTTTTGTATGTAATTTTGTGATGCAAAGGTACAGAATAATGAAACTAAAAAGCATCACACTTAGCGGCTATAAATCTATTAACCAAGAAGGGGCAACCGTTTCTTTTGGCGATATTACTGTACTACTGGGTACAAATGGTGTTGGTAAAAGCAATATTATTTCGTTTTTTAGTATGCTGGAGGCGATGCTATTTGGGAATATGCAACATTTTATTAGCTTGCACGGGTTTGCAAACTCTTTCATAAATTTTGGAGTAAAGAATGGACAATTTATAGTTACTACTCAGGTTGTAATTTGATAATTTGAGAGAGGTATGGGAGTACCTCAAGTTTTCTTTTGAGAAGCGTATCAATGACAGAACGAATGGTACAA
>JAYVJH010000383.1:0-2725 GCA_043769455.1 Runella sp.
GTTGAAGCTTTGACATTACCCCCCGAAGTACCGATTCGCATTACATGGCTACCCACACGGTCGGGGGTCGGCTCGTCGGTCATCGGAATAATACCATACTCCACGTGCGCTATTGTATAGTTTTTGATTTGCAAAAATTCTGAAATATAGTTTTTCAATTCGGTTTCGTACTCTTCGTGGGGTAATAATTGATCTGAAAAAACAGTATATTCTACCATAGCACGGGTACTACTCTGCGGCAACACATACATAAACCGCACACCAAGGCCACGCTGCTCCACTCGGTAGTCCATCATGGTAGGGC
Organism: Runella sp.; assembly: GCA_043769455.1. Taxonomy (GTDB): domain Bacteria; phylum Bacteroidota; class Bacteroidia; order Cytophagales; family Spirosomataceae; genus JAYVJH01. The sequence goes on from JAYVJH010000383.1 coordinate 305, forward strand.
AACTGACATCAAAAACTGGTTCTGTTGTAACAATCTCCCAGCCCTTAAAGTGCTGTAACAAATTATGCTGTTTGGGTAGGTTTTGTTTGAGAGCATAAGTACTATCAAAAACATAATCGGCTATATATTGCGATTGGTCTGTTATCACAAAGCCACCATTAGACGTGTCTTTTACACGCTCTATACGCTCGTGTTTGAAGCTAATGTTTGGGTTTTTGGCCAAATCGGCCTTTACAAAATTATAAAAATTTATACCCTGAATACACTTATACCGATAGTCGCCTATGTCGAGTACTGCCGAGAAATCTGTGCCATGAAAATATACCTTGTCCCATTTTTGGCCAACAACAGCCTCGAAAATACCCTCGCCTTTTTCCCAGAAACACCAAGTACGATCGTTCTGGGTTTTGGTGTCTTTGTCTATAATTAGTATTGATTTATCACGCAGAGCAGTCTGATTGATATGGTAAGCCAAACTTAGCCCAGCCAAGCCGCCACCAGCTATTATATAATCGTATCGTTGCATCTAAATAGGTACATTTACGTGTCGTTCGGAATGATAACTCGACCGCACCAGCGGCCCTGACTCTACATATTTTAGCCCACGGCGCAGCCCTTCGGTGCGGTAGTCGTCAAACATTTCGGGGGTTATCCATTCTATTACTTCGTGGTGCATTTTGGTTGGTTGTAGGTACTGGCCGAGTGTAAGTATGTCAAGGCCATTGGCTACAAGGTCGTCGATGGCTTTGTGTACTTCGTCTTGGGTTTCGCCAAGACCAAGCATAATACCCGATTTTGTACGTTTGCCGTAGTCTTTTGTCCGTCTGATTTGCTCCAAACTGCGGTCGTAGCGAGCCTGCGGTCGCACACCTCGATAGAGCCGCTCAACGGTTTCCATGTTGTGCGATACTACTTCTTGCCCTGCCGAAATCATACGTTCGAGTGCTTCCCAGTTGCTCTTTGTATCAGGTATGAGCGTCTCAATGGTTGTGTTGGGGCTAAGTAGCTTGGTCTGAACAACAGTCTGGTGCCAAACCTCTGCACCTTTGTCTTTGAGTTCGTCTCTATTTACGGACGTAATGACAGCGTGCTTTACGCCCATCAACTGTATGGCTTCGGCCACACGGCGAGGCTCGTCAATGTCGTATTCGGTTGGGCGGCCTGTGGCCACTGCACAAAACGAACAACTGCGAGTACAAATATTACCCAAAATCATAAAAGTAGCCGTACCTTCTCCCCAACATTCACCCATGTTTGGGCAGTTGCCACTTTCACAGATGGTATGCAATTTGTTAGTATCGACTATTGTTCTGACCTTGCGGTATTCGGGTCCGGTAGGTAGCTTGACTCTCAGCCAATCGGGCTTTTTTCGCCTTTCAGAGGCGACTACTGGTAATTCTATCATTCAAAAAAAAATTGAAGTTCTTAGTTTTATATTTTTTGGAGATTGAGTCAAATTAGTAAATCCTTATTTTTTTGACCCAAAATAAATAGTAACGTATGCAGACGTGAAAGTGCTTTTGTTGTCGGCAAGTGGCATAATGACGGCTTTTGCCGAAAGTATTTCAGCCAAAAAACCTACCTCAATTCCTGTCAGATTGCTACGAAAAGCACTTAGTTCAAAACTCAGTGCTGCTTTGAGGTTAATGCCTGGGAGTATTTGAGATTTGTCTAATCCTTGTAAAAAACCACCTCTACCCAAAATACTCTCTAACGACTGTGTGGCGGGGTCGTATGGCTCGGTTTTGACAATACCCGGCCTTACTTGATAACGCACATAGTAGGGCTTGACAATACCCAACGACAAACCAGCGGCCAAAATACCATTGATGGCTATGCCTTCGTCGCCATTGCGGCTTGAAAGTACTATTTCTCGACCATATTGAGGGCGTAGCACAAACAAATAATTTTGTTTGCCGGGTGTAAATCGCTCACCTGTACCTGCTGGTGTGGGTACTTCTTTGGGGTGGCGCACATTGACGACTTCCAAAGCCAAATATCTAAACTGTGTCTTGCCGAAGAGTGTGTTTTCTAATCTATTGGCTTTTCGGACTACAAACCCGCCAAGCAGCCCTGCATTGGTGTTGGTTGTTGCCCCAAAGGTGAGCACAGATGAGTAGTCTATGTTTTCATCTTTTATTTTGGGAACAGAACTACGTGCCGCTGTACGAGTTGTAGTAGGTTGTACTTTGCGCTGGGCATTGACTTCATAGCCAACCAGAACGACTAAAAGTAGTGCTGAAATTATTTTTTTCATAGCAATATGGCCTGATGAATACTTTGTAATGCACAAATTATTTCATAAAATTAAAGTAATCGGGTACAATAAACAAACTATTTTTAAAGATATATGGTTCAAGATAAAATTGGTGAGTAGCCAACTGCCGCCATATTCAATTATCATTCACTACAAACACCATT
>JAYVJH010000384.1:0-2383 GCA_043769455.1 Runella sp.
CCGAGGGTAGAGTAAAAGTTTATTGTTTTTCTGTTCCTAACAATTTCACTCCCCTCAAAAAATCTTCGATGGACATTCGTTTTTTGCCTTCCATTTGCAACTCCTCCACCGCCAACCAGCCATCGCCAGTCCGAAGATACAGATTTTTTTTGTTGTCAGTATGCCAACTTTGAGATGATTCTTTCAAATTTAACTCTTGTACAGTTTCTATGTTTATATTTTTTACTTTAAATATTTTACAAACTTTACCATTCAGCATAGTCCAAGCGGCAGGATATGGCGACAGCCCCCGCACAAAGTTTCGGATAGATTCAGATGGTTGATTCCAATTTATTTCACAAGTTTCTTTAAATATTTTGGGAGCAGTCTTAATTATATCAGCCTCAGGTTGAGGTGTTTGTGGATAATCGTTGGCCTCAATAGCCAAAACGGTTTTGAGAGTCAGATCCGCCCCTTTGTGCATCAGTCGTTCGTAGAGAGAGCCAATGGTATCGTCTGAATCGATAGTTTCTTTGACTTGAAAAATAATTTTGCCTGTATCAATTTCATGTTCCAAAAAAAACGTTGTTGCCCCCGTTTCAGTTTCACCGTTCATTATCGCCCAGTTAATAGGTGCTGCGCCTCGGTATTGTGGCAGTAGTGAAGCATGCAAATTGAAAGTACCCTTAACAGGCATATTCCAAACTACTTCTGGTAACATTCTAAAAGCCACAACTACTTGTAAATCTGCTTGATAGCTCTGTAATTCTTCCAGAAAGGCCACATTTTTTAGTTTTTCAGGTTGCAATACAGGAATATTTTGTGATATTGCATAAACTTTAACTGGCGAAGCCGTGAGTTGCAGCCCACGACCAGACGGCCTGTCGGGTGAGGTGATGGCGGCTACTACATTTTGGCCACTTTCTACTAACTTTTGAAGACTCGCCACCGCAAACTCTGGCGTTCCCATAAACACAATACGCAATTTTTTCATATAAATAGTTTTATTACATTTCTTTTCGTCTGCAAATATTGTTAAATTTGTCGCTCATAAGTAAACTATACCGTAGTAAAAAGTTATTTTATTAGGCAGAACGTTCATAAGGTCGTTCTGTTTTGTTTTTATTACTATTTTCAAATCACATTTTTTAAGTTATTCAGTAATGGCACAGTACCAATATTACACAGAAGAAGGGCTAAACAGACTCAAAACAGAACTACACGACCTCAAAACCAAAGGGCGGCAGCACATTGCCAACGCTATTGCCGAAGCCCGAGACAAAGGCGATTTGAGCGAAAATGCCGAATATGATGCCGCCAAAGATGCACAAGGCCACCACGAAGCCCGTATTTCAAAATTAGAAAATATATTGGTCAATGCCCGTGTTGTAGATGAGTCATCGATTGATTTATCGATCGTTTCTATTTTGTCGAAAGTCAAAATAAAAAACAAAAAAACCAATGCCGAAGTAACCTATATGCTCGTGGCCGAAGAAGAAGCAGACCTCAAACAAGGCAAAATCTCAATCGGCTCGCCCATCGGCAAAGGATTGGTAGGCAAAAAAGCAGGCGAAACCACCGAAATAAAAGTACCTGCTGGTATGATTGAATTTGAAATATTAGAAATATCAAGGTAAGCGTCAGCAAATAAAACCATGGCTTCTGTTTTTACAAAAATAATCAATGGCCAAATACCCTGCCACAAAATAGCCGAAGACGACCGTTTTTTGGCTTTTTTAGACATTCAGCCAACTGCCATTGGCCATACGCTCGTTGTGCCAAAGCAAGAAGTAGATTATATTTTTGACCTCGACAACGAAACTTATCTGGCTTTGATGGCGTTCTCAAAAAAAGTGGGTCAAGCCATCGAAAAAGCCATTCCCTGCAAACGAATTGGAATAATGGTCGTTGGTCTGGAAGTACCGCACACACACGTACATCTCATTCCGCTCAATAGCATGGCTGACATGAATTTGAACAAAAAACTGACTATAAGCCATGACGAGCTTGCGATGATAGCTACTAAGATTTCCCTTTTTACCGTCAAATAAAGCTGGCGGCAACTCATTCATTCTGTCATTCATACATTCATTCATTGAACTCATGCCAACTCAAACTACTTCAAATATCCTCATGATTAGGCCTGTTAGGTTTGAGTTCAACGACCAAACTGCTGACAGTAACGCCTTTCAAGATGCCAATATAGCGGCTCAAACCAAGGCCATATCGCAGCCAGAAGCCCTGCGAGAGTTTGATACTATGGTAAAATGGTTGAAAGACAATGGCCTTAATGTTTTGGTATTTGATGATACGACAGAGCCACACACCCCCGACTCTATTTTTCCAAACAACTGGGTGTCCTTTCACCAAAGCGGTAAGGTAATATTGTACCCAATGCAAGCCG
>JAYVJH010000385.1:0-8608 GCA_043769455.1 Runella sp.
ATTGGCAAAAAATGGGGTCAGACTCATCAATTTACGCAGCGCAGGGTACAATCATGTAGATATTGAGGCAGCCAAAAGACAAAATATTGTGGTTTTGAGAGTACCCGCCTACCCGCCCCAGGCCGTTGCCGAGCAGGCTGTCGCTCTGATATTGAGCCTAAACAGAAAAATACACAAAGTATATAATCGAGTTCGAGAAGGCAATTTTTCGTTGGAAGGTCTCATGGGGTTTAATTTATATGGTAAAACGGTGGGCATAGTCGGAACAGGAAAGATAGGTACGGCTTTTTGTAAAATAATGTTGGGTTTTGGGTGTAAAGTGGTGGCCTACGACATCGTTGAGTCTATCCAGTTGAAAGCGCAGGGCGTTGAGTACATGGACTTAGACGGTGTTTTGAAAGTGTCTGATATTATTTCTTTACACTGCCCACTCACACCAGTAACTCACTACCTTTTTGATAGGGCCGCATTTGATAAAATAAAAAAAGGAGCAATGCTCATCAACACCAGTCGGGGTGGGCTAATAAACACCAAGCACGCCATTGAAGCCCTAAAAACTGGAAAGTTGGGACTTTTGGGAATTGATGTTTATGAACAAGAAGAGGGTTTGTTTTTTAAAAATTTGTCTGAAATTATTATTCAAGATGACCTAATTGAGCGACTAATGACTTTTCATAATGTGCTGATAACTCCCCATCAAGGTTTTTTTACCAACGAAGCCGTAGAACAAATTATACAAACGACCTTAAAAAACTTTACAGATTTTGAAAATAACGTATCTCTCGACAACGAAGTGATGTAAGGTTTGATAAGTAAGTGGTGAATAGTGAAAAAACGGATAACGGAAAATGTTGTAACTAATTACAAATGCTCAAAACTATTGATTTTATGAAATCAGCACAATTTTTTAGAGCTATCAAAATATCTATTTTCTTTTTCTTGCCACAGCTCAATGCTTTTTTTGGCTGTAAGAATACAAAAGAGCAATCAAATAGTTTGGGTATTTATTCAAATCAAAATTTTAGTGAATTAAAAATAGACAGTCAAGAAATTAGAACTTATATAAAAAAAAACACTATTCCCGAGCCAATCAGAAACGAAGTTGTTGCATTTTATGCCAATCGTAACAATCAATTGGGGTGGTTCAATCGAGGTGGTATGACTTGCGCTGCACCCAATTTTTATAATCAATTACAGTCTTATAATCACGATTTTGAGGACAAAAGTCTAAATAACATTGATTTGGATACTTTGATGAAAGAATTTGATACAGACGAGCAGCAGTTTTTGGGCGACCCAAAAAAAGTTCAGCTATTGGATTTGACTCTGACCACGACTTTTTTTAGGTATGCAGAAAAAGTTTATGGCGGCACAACCCAAAAAATTGCCAACCTTGAATGGTACATACCCAGAAAAAAGAAAAACTACCAAGTTGTTATAGATTCATTGGTAAGTTCTGAACTTTGCGAAAAACTTCAAGAACCTGTAAATCAGTATTATATTCGATTGAGAGAGTATTTGAAAAGGTACAGAATAGTTCAAAAAAAAGGCGGATTCCCGAGCGTCATTACTCAAAAAAAACTACTTTCAGTCGGTGATTCTGACTCATGCTTACTTGATTTAAAAAAATATTTGGTACTATCAAACGACCTTCAAACCAACGACAATTCTATTGTTTTTACTGATAGCACATCAAATGCTCTTAAAATATTTCAAGGGCGAATGGGGTTATTAGAAAACGGCAAGTTAGATCAAGAAACTGTTACCGAAATCAACAAGCCGATAGAAGGCAGAATCAAACAAATGATGGTAAATATGGAACGTCTGCGGTGGATTCCGATGAAGATGGAACAAAATTATTTGTTGGTTAATATACCTGAGTTTAAGTTGCATATTTTTGAAAACGAAAGACCACTTTGGAACACAAACGTAGTAGTTGGAAAAAAGATGAAACAAACTACTGTATTTAGAGGCAATATGTCGCAAATTGTTTTGAATCCTTACTGGGGTGTTCCAACGAGTATTGTCAAGAATGAAATATTACCTCGTATTGTACAAAATTCTAATTATTTGGCCGACAATAACATAGAGGTAATTGACGGGAATTATCGTCAATTACCTGGAAAAAAAAATGCCTTAGGAAAAATGAAATTTATGTTTCCCAACAATTTTCATATCTATCTGCACGATACACCGTCAAAAGAGCTATTTGAAAAAACAAAGCGTGCTTTCAGCCATGGTTGTATTAGGGTAGAAAACCCTAAGAAATTAGTTGATTATTTGCTCAGAAACAATAACAAGTGGACACCTAATAAAGTAAACGAGGTTTTGCTGACAGACGTACAAACGGATATAAACATTAGCCCTACCGTGCCTGTTTATATAGCTTACTTTACGGCTTGGGTTGATGTAAATGGAAAACTGAATTTTAGAAACGATGTATATAATTTGGATCAAAAACTATTAAAAGAAGTATTTGAAAACCAATAATAACCTGTGAATTATATAAAAAATTGCCAAAACCATGTAACACTTCATACAAGCAAACAACCCAACTTTGTAAGGCGAAGTTTGCTGATTTAATAGATTAGTATATCTGCAAAATAGTAAATTATAGTATAGGTTTAGGTTTTATGTAAACGTTCTTCAATTTTGAAGAACGTTTATTGTTTTGATTATCAAATCTTTGAGTATGATATTGGACATTTAGAAAATTAGATAGAAAATAACATGAAAACCGAGGATCAAATCAATGCCGATATTTTAAGAATTACGTTGATGATTCAAGCCAATTATCCTGAACTGTCTGACTATCTATCAGAGATGCCCGTAACGATTCCAAATGTAAAATCACCCCAAATCAATATTCAATTATTGACGGAGTACTACAATTCGTTGAGGGTATTGGTAGAAAAATATGCTCAGAGTCATATAAATTAACCAATTATTGTTTGACTTAAAATATATAAAAGACATGGTAGAGGTTAAAAAAGAAGGTATTTTGATGCAAAAATCCGAGAATGGTTTTGAAAATGAAGGTGTTATGAACCCCGCCACAATTTTGTCGGGCAATAAAATTCATCTTTTTTATAGAGCGGTTAGCAAAGGCAATTATTCCAGCATAGGGTACTGCATATTGAGTAGTCCTATCGTAGTCGAAGAGCGTCTGAATATTCCTGCTTTATTTCCACAATATGAGTACGAATCGCACGGTGTCGAAGACCCACGGATTGTCAAAATAGATGATTTGTTTTATTTGACTTATACTGCCTATGACGGAGTAAATGCACTGGGGGTGTTGTCTGTATCTAAAGATTTGTTAAACTGGGAACGACAGGGTATTATAGTTCCTCAGATTCCGTATAAAGAATTTAGTAGATTTGCTGGTTCACAGCACCCGCTGAACGAAAAGTACCTTAGATATAACGAACATGAAAGCGTAGTAGAAAGAAAAGGAATAAAAGTACTATTGTGGGACAAAAATGTGATGTTTTTTCCACGAAAAATCAATAATAAACTATATTTTCTACATCGAATCAAACCCGATATTCAAATTGTATGTGTCAATGGTTTAAGTGAACTTACTGCTGAGTTTTGGCAAAATTATTTTTTGCACTTTGAGGATAATATTGCTCTCTCTCCCAAACACAAACACGAGGTAAGTTATATTGGAGGGGGCTGCCCACCGATTGAGACACAGCATGGCTGGTTGGTGATTTATCATGGTGTACATGACTCACTGAAAGGCTATGTTTATTCGGCTTGTGCTGCGTTGCTTGACTTAGAAAACCCGCAAAAAGAAATTGCTCGGTTGCCTTATCCGTTGTTCAAGCCCCAAGAAAGCTGGGAACTAAACGGCGAGGTCAATAATGTATGTTTTCCGACGGGTACTATATTGCTCGGCGATAGGTTATATATATATTATGGCGCTGCCGATGAACATATTGCAGTTGCCTCTCTAAGTTTAGCCTCGTTGATTGATGAGTTATTGCTCAATAAAAAAAAAGACACCCTAATTTAATTTGTCATTGAGTGTTTATTGTATTGTTTATCAAATAGTTAATGATTTTCAATGCTTATAAATACGATTTGGCCTCAAGCTATGATAACGAAAAAAAAATACAACTACCGTACTCGTACGACAGTATCTGGAAAGGCGAAGGCTACCCCACAAATTCTATTTATTTCTTCTTTTCCGCCCCGAGAGTGTGGAATCGCAACCTACTCTCAAGACTTAGTTAAAGCGCTAAACAATAAATTTGAGCATTCGTTTGGCATACAAATTTGTCCAATAGAAACTGAAAATGAAAAGCATATTTATGCCAAAGAAGTAGAATACACTCTTTGCGTAGATACCCCCAGTTCTTTTGTAAAAGTAGCTACAATTATTAACGAAAACCCTGAAATTCAATTAGTAGTGATTCAGCATGAGTTTGGACTATTCAAAGATAAAGATACTGACTTTATTCGCTTTTTAAATGCAATCCTGAAGCCCGTATGTCTTGTTTTTCATACAGTGCTGCCCAATCCGAGTATAAAGTTGAAGGCAAATGTAAAACAGATTTTTGATGCCTGCGACTCTATCGTGATAATGACTCGGACTTCACAAGACATATTGATAAACGACTACGGCTTGGAATCTAAAAAAATGATAATCATTCCGCACGGAACGCATTTGGTCTCACACACAGACAAAGCGATTCTGAAACAAAAATTCGACTTGGTGGACAAAACGATACTTTCAACTTTTGGGTTATTGAACGCTGGAAAATGTATTGAGACAACTCTAAAAGCACTGCCCGATATTGTCAGAACGAACCCCGAGGTTTTGTTTTTGATAATAGGAAAAACCCACCCCTCGGTTGTCAAGTACGAAGGTGAAAAATACAGACAAACGCTCGAAGCCATTGTAGAAGAGTTGGGAATACAAAATAATGTTGAATTTATAAATGAATTTTTGCCACTTCCTGAGCTTCTTGAATATTTACAGCTTACCGATGTTTACTTATTTACCTCAAAAGACCCCAATCAGGCAGTGAGTGGCACTTTTTCGTATGCTATGAGTTGTGGCTGTGCAATTATTTCAACACCTATACCACACGCTGTCGAAGTTCTGAAAAATGATGCTGGAATTATTATTGATTTTGAAAATTCAGCTCAATTAAATACTGCCTTGACAACACTTCTTGACGAACAAAAGTTAAGACATAATATGAGTATGAAAGCATTGCATCGCATTGTGTCAACGGCTTGGGAAAACACCGCCATTGCTCATGCTTTATTGTTCAAAAAACTATGTAAAGCCCCAATAGAGTTGATTTATAGAACGCCAACAGTCAATCTTGACCATCTAAAAAGACTGACTACCGACTTTGGAATGATACAGTTTTCTGTTATCAATCAGCCTGATATTGATTCTGGATACACGCTCGACGACAACGCAAGAGCGATGGTGGCTATGTGCCAACACTTTGAAATAACGGGAGGTAGTCAAGATTTAAAGTACATCGAAATTTATTATAGTTTTATTGATTATTGTTTGCAGTCAGAAGGGTATTTTTTGAATTATGTCGATAAAAACTATGCCTTTACAGAACAAAATTATCAAACTAATCTGGCCGACTCCAATGGAAGAGCTATTTGGGCTTTGGGGTATTTGATTTCTATGGCTCATATTTTGCCAAAACAGCTTGTTGATGATGCCGAACTAACACTCCAAGCGGCTTTGTCAAAAGTCCATAAAATTCACTCTACTCGGGCTATGGCCTTTATTATTAAAGGTTTATATTATCGAAATATCAAAAACCAATCGGTTCAAGACATCGAGTTGATTAAACAGCTCGCCAATCGATTGGTACAAATGTTTCGGCATGAGGCTGATGTAAATTGGAATTGGTTTGAAAGCTATCTTACTTATGGAAATAGCATTTTGCCAGAGGCTATGCTGTGCGCTTGGCTGGCTACTGGCGAGCCTGTTTACAAACAAATTGCTAAATCGTCTTTTGATTTTTTGTTGTCAAAAATATTTATAGAAAACAGAATAAAGGTAATATCTAACAAAGGCTGGCTACACAAAGGCGATAACTCAGACAAAGAAATATTGGGTGGTGAGCAGCCAATTGATATTGCCTATACAGTTTTAGCTCTGAGTAAGTTTTATTCTGTGTTTGAAGATAAGTCGTACAAACAAAAAATGCAAGTCTCTTTCGACTGGTTTTTGGGTAAAAATCACCTACAACAAATTATCTATAATCCTTGTACGGGTGGGTGTTATGATGGTCTGGAAGATACATACGTCAATCTCAATCAAGGGGCAGAATCGACAGTTAGTTATTTGATGGCAAGTTTAACCGTAGAAAAATTATCGATGGGCGACCAAAATCGGGGCCAGTTAGGACTTAATGGTGCTACGACTGTCAAAGAGTATGATTTGGTTTTAAATTTTAGATAAGCTAATGCAAGCGATAGGTATTTTACGACAGTAGAACAATTTATTCAAATATGTAGTTGAATTGACCATAAGTAGATGTAATTCAGTATTTTTGTGAATAAATCACTTCATCGTTCAAATATATGTCGTCTATTATTTATTGTAATTCATTGACCGAATACAGCCGCCGCCAAACTATTACGGTAAACATTGGCGATGTACCGATGGGGTCTGACTATCCTATAAGAGTGCAGTCGATGACGACCATCGACACCATGGACACCGAAGGCTCAATAGCGCAGACAATCAGAATGGTGGAGTCGGGCTGTGAGTATGTGCGTATTACGGCTCCAAGCGTAAAAGAAGCCCAAAATCTCGAAAACATCAAAAAAGGCTTGCGCTTGCGTGGCTATACCGTGCCGTTGGTGGCCGATATTCATTTTACACCCAATGCCGCCGAACTCGCCGCCCGAATTGTAGAAAAAGTGCGTATCAATCCTGGCAACTATGCCGACAAAAAACGCTTCGAGACCATTGATTATACCGAATCTGAATACCAAAAAGAGCTTGACCGTATCCGTGAAAAATTTGTTCCATTAGTCAAAATCTGTAAAGAATATGGCACGGCTATGCGGATTGGCACAAATCATGGCTCGCTCTCTGACAGAATTATGAGCCGCTACGGCGACAGTGCGGTGGGAATGGTTGAGTCGGCGTTAGATTTTTTGAGAATCTGCGACGACATGAACTACCACCAAGTAGTGCTTTCGATGAAGTCCAGCAATACATTGGTTATGGTTGAGGCATACAGATTGCTCGTAAGCCGATTAAAAGAAGAAAATCTAAAACCCTACCCGCTACACTTAGGCGTAACCGAAGCAGGCGAAGGCAGCGATGGGCGCATCAAGTCGGCGGTGGGCATTGGTACACTGCTCGAAGACGGGCTGGGCGATACCGTCAGGGTGTCATTGACCGAAGACCCCGAATTTGAAGCACCCGTAGCCCGCTCGCTCGTCAGTCGCTACACAAACCGAGCCGCCGAGGCACAGCCCATCAAGTCGGCTGGCGACTCGCCCATTGACCCATACCAATATATCCGACACAAAACCGATGAGGTATATAATTTGGGTGGCCTAAATGTGCCTCGTGTCATAGCCGATTATTCACAAATTTTGGTTGATAAATACGAAGATTTAAAACCCGTTGGTTATTACTATTTGCCCGCTCCCGACAAATGGCACGCAAGCGACTTGGCCACAGATTTTGTATATACAGGCCACCGACCAGCTACTTTTATGTTGCCAAACGGCTTAAAGGAAATTATAGCATATAGCACATGGCTCAATCTGATCGACCAAGTCAATAAATTTCCAATGCTCAATCCGTCAGAATACCATTTGGCTTTTGCTAAAGGTCAGTCGCTAAGTCCAATATTGAACTTTGTAAAATTAGAATACAACCAACTGACAGATAGTTTATTAGATAATTTGAAAGTAGTATCAAACGTAGTTTTGGTGGTTTATACTCACAACGCCCACGCTATGCCAGAGTTGAGGCAGTTGTGTTTTGAACTTACCAAAAACAATATCCGCTGTCCTGTTGTTATTCAGAGGATATACACCGAAACCGAAGAGCTGGCCATTTGTGCTGCTACCGACTGCGGTGGTCTGCTGGTCGATGGTTTTGGTGATGGCATTATGTTGTCGGTTGATTATAAAAATCAAGAACCAACAAACATACTAAAACTGGCTCAAAACCAGAATGATGTGGCCTTTGGTGTTTTGCAAGCAGCCCGTACCCGAATGTCCAAAACCGAGTATATTTCGTGTCCGTCATGTGGCCGAACGCTGTTTGATTTGCAAGAAACAACGGCTATGATTAGAAAACGTACCGACCATTTGAAAGGGCTAAAAATCGGAATCATGGGCTGTATCGTAAATGGCCCGGGCGAAATGGCCGATGCTGACTATGGTTATGTAGGTGTTGGTAAAGATAAAATCTCGCTCTACCGAGGTCAAAACGTAGTCAATAAATCGGTACATTCTGACAAAGCTGTGGACGAACTCATTGCGCTCATCAAAGAAGATGGCCGCTGGAACGAACCAGAAACAGTTATATTTTAGTGAACAGTGAAAAACAAATAGTGAAAAACGTTTTAGCCACTTCATTATCAGTTAC
>JAYVJH010000386.1:0-3539 GCA_043769455.1 Runella sp.
TTGAAATAGACGACATACAAATACAGTTGATTCATTACGACCACTTGATTGCGGCCAAAAAAGCAGCAGGACGACCCCGTGATTGGAACGACATCGAAAACTTAGAAAGACAACATGGCAGCAACACAGACAGTATCGACCTTTGAAGTATCACAGCGAGGCTATTATGGCTCGTTTGGCGGGGCGTTTATTCCCGAAATGTTATATCCAAATGTAGAAGAACTACGAGAAAACTATTTGCAGATTATGGCCGATGCCAGTTTTCAAAATGATTTTCAGCACCTTCTTCGTGATTTTGTAGGCCGACCTACTCCCTTGTTTTTGGCCGAAAGACTATCGGAAAAGGTAGGCACAAAAATCTATCTCAAACGAGAAGACCTTTGCCACACAGGCGCACACAAAATCAATAATACTATCGGACAAATATTGGTAGCCAAACGCCTCGGCAAGCAACGCATTGTAGCCGAAACTGGTGCAGGACAGCACGGTGTGGCCACGGCAACGGTGTGTGCATTGATGGGTTTTGAGTGTATTATTTACATGGGCGAGCATGACATCGAGCGGCAAGCACCCAACGTAGCCCGTATGAAAATGCTGGGGGCAGAAGTAAGGCCAGCAACTTGCGGCTCAAAAACTCTCAAAGATGCCACCAATGAAGCTATGCGCCACTGGATAAACAACCCTATCGATACGCACTATATCATTGGGTCGGTTGTTGGGCCGCACCCCTACCCCGACATGGTGGCACGGTTTCAGTCGGTTGTGTCCGAAGAAATACGTTGGCAGTTGTTGGCAAAAGAAGGCCGTGAAATTCCAGACTACGTGGTAGCCTGCGTAGGTGGCGGTAGCAATGCGGCTGGGGCTTTCTTTCACTTTTTAGACGACCGTGCAGTCAAACTCATTGCCGTCGAAGCCGCCGGTAAAGGCGTGCTATCTGGCCAGTCTGCTGCTACAACTGTGTTGGGTAAGCCTGGCGTACTACACGGTAGCCGCACAATATTGATGCAAACCTCTGACGGACAGGTAGTTGAGCCATATTCTATTTCGGCAGGCTTAGACTACCCTGGTATCGGCCCCATTCACGCTCATTTGTTTGAGAGTGGCCGTGCTACGTTTTTGTCAGCCACCGACGACGAAGCCATGGCGGCGGCTCTTGACCTCTCACGCACTGAAGGCATTATTCCAGCACTCGAAACGGCACACGCCTTGGCAATATTAGACCAAATCGGTGCAGGCAAAGATGATGTCGTGGTAGTAAATCTGTCTGGCCGTGGCGATAAAGATTTGGGAACGTATATGAAGTTTTTGTAAGGTATTGTTTTACAAAAAACGGCCAATAATTAAATTAAAGTTTAATTTAATTAAAGTATAATTAAATTAAACTATGATTTTTTAAATATAACTAAATATAATTAAATTTGTGCTAAATAATTTAATTATAAAAAGTGGATATAAAAGATTTCAAAGCAGGCAACTTCATCAAACAGTACTCGTACAAAAGTTTCCGTCCGCAACTTATCAATATTGAATGGATTATATCAAACCCCAAAATCAATACTTTATTGAGCGAAGCCAATATTTTGCTTGGTGAACTAAATGCCTTTTCGCAGTATGTGCCATCGGTAGCGTTTTTTATACAAATGCACATAACCAAAGAAGCAGCAACATCAAGCAAAATCGAAGGTACGCAAACCAGCATAGAGGAGGCGGTTTTGAAAATAGAAGATATTAGTCTTGAAAAAAGAGACGATTGGCAAGAAGTTCAAAACTATATTCGTGCCATGGACTTCGCCATCAAAGAATTAGAACGATTGCCTATATCATCAAGGCTTTTGAAACAGACCCATAAAATATTGTTGAGTAGTGTAAGAGGAGAACACAAACTACCAGGCGAATACAGAACGAGCCAAAACTGGATAGGCGGCGCAACACTTACTGATGCTATTTTTATTCCACCACATCATCTTGAATTAAACGAGTTGATGAGCGACTTAGAAAATTTTTTGAATAACGACGAAATTGATGTGCCTAAACTACTTATCATTGCCATTGCACATTACCAATTTGAAACCATACACCCATTTTTAGATGGAAATGGGCGGCTCGGACGACTGCTCATCACCCTGTATTTTATAAGTACTCAAATTTTAGTCAAGCCAACGCTTTATTTGTCCGATTTTTTTGAAAAACATAGAAGCGATTACTACGATAACTTAATGGTTGTTAGGCAGAAAAATGATTTACAACAATGGATAAAGTTTTTCTTGGTAGGCGTTATCGAGACTGCTCAAAAATCTAAAAATACACTTCATAATATTTTAGAATTAAAAGAAAAAAATGAAGTAAGTATTTTGGGGCTTGGTACAAAAGCCACCAAAGCCAAAGCATTGTTAGAATTGTTGTATCAGCACCCCATTGTTTCGGCAGCAATGATTGCCGAAGAGTTAAGTATTTCAGTACCAACGGCTAATACATTTTTGAGAGAATTTGAAAAGCTACATATCTTAACAGAATTAACGGGCTATAAACGAAATAGGTTGTTTGCTTATAGTGAGTATTTAGATTTATTTTACAAATAGCCTCAAATAATCCAACTGATTTGCTAATTTTGTAAGATAGCCACACCTCAAAAATATACAAACACCTATTATGATGACTGCTACCCTAAACCTCCTCGAAGTATCGCAAATGCGTGTACAACTCAAAGGGCTTGAAACCAAAATCGATTCGTCTGAACTGTCGCTCTTTGAACGCTGCGAAATTGAAGACGAAATATTGGAAATAAAAGAACAACTCGGCCAGTTTGACCGCAACAAATGGGACGAAAGCGGCGAGTGTCTAAGCTGCGGTTCATAAACTATGATAGCATACCTAAGCGGCAAACTCAACTACAAAGACCCCGCCTACGCCATTATTGATGTAGGTGGAGTGGGCTATGAAGTCAAAATTTCGTTACAAACATTCTCGGCATTGCCCGCTCCCAACGAAACTTGCAAACTCTTTACTTATCTACAAATCAGAGAAGATGCCCACATTCTGTATGGCTTTTCTGAGCCTGACGAAAAAGTACTGTTCTTAGATTTAATCAGTGTGTCGGGCGTTGGGTCGGTTACGGCGCTCATAATGCTGTCGTCTATGTCATCGTCCGAAATCCGTCAGGCGATTGTCAATGAAGACGTAAAAACCATTCAGACCGTCAAGGGTATTGGTGGCAAAACTGCCCAAAGGGTAATTATTGACCTGAAAGACAAAATCAAAAAAGAGAATCTACTCAGCCCCCAGCAACCGAGCTTACTACAAACTACCAATAACAAAACCAGAAGCGAAGCATTGGCGGCACTCGTTATGCTGGGTATTCCAAAACCTACTGCCGAAAAAAGTATCGAGACTATTCTCAAACGAGAAGGCGACAACCTGACCGTCGAGCAACTCATTAAGTTTGCCCTTCGATAGTTTTATAGAGAATGACAAAACAATTTGGAAATTTATATTAAAATAATACAAATTTGCATTATGAAAAAACAAGTTTCAATCAGCGA
>JAYVJH010000387.1:0-1839 GCA_043769455.1 Runella sp.
TTTCAGATTGCGATGGAGAATATTCACTCAGAAACGTACTCCTTGCTGATTGATACCTACATCAAAGACCCTGTTGAAAAAGACAGAATGTTACGAGCCATTGAAACCATACCATGTGTGCAGAAAAAAGCCGAGTGGGCCATGCGCTGGATTGGTAACGGCTCTTTTGCCGAACGCCTCATTGCTTTTGCGGCCGTGGAGGGTATTTTCTTTTCGGGTTCTTTTTGTTCAATTTATTGGCTCAAAAAACGTGGCTTGATGCCAGGTTTGGCGTTCTCGAACGAGCTAATTTCTCGTGATGAAGGCTTACATCGTGATTTTGCGTGCTTGCTTTACACCGACCATATTCAGAATAAACTACCAGCCGAAACTATCTACGACTTGATACGTGATGCGGTAGATATTGAAAAAGAGTTTGTAACCGACTCACTACCAGTACGTTTGATTGGTATGAACTCTGAACTAATGAACGAATATATTGAGTTTGTAGCCGACCACTTGTTAGTATCTCTGGGGTTAAATAAAATTTACAATGCCAGTAATCCTTTTCCGTTTATGGAGATGATATCGTTGCCGGGCAAAACCAATTTCTTTGAAAAACGTGTAGGCGAATACCAAAAATCGGGCGTGATGCAGGGCTTGAAGAAAGGCGAAGAAAATGCAGACGGCACTTTTGAAGCCAAAATCGATGCCCACGCTATGGCCTTTAATGAAGATTTTTAGATAAATAAACATACACAATGTCAAGCGAAGTCTTCGTTCTAAACGAAGACTTCGCTGCTTTTTTACCCTCTCGCTTTAACAATAGCCATAAAGTCATTCGCTTTGAGCGATGCTCCCCCAATTAGGCCACCGTCCACGTCTGGGCAGGCAAATAGCTCATCGGCGTTTTTATCGTTGCAGCTACCGCCATATAATATCGAAGTGTTGTCGGCTACATCTGCGCCATATTGTGCTGATATGTGCGAGCGCAGGGCGGCGTGCATATCTTGCGCTTGCGCCGAAGTGGCCGTTAGACCCGTACCAATAGCCCAGATAGGTTCGTAAGCAATGACGATTTTGCCAAAATCTTCGGCAGATAAACCAAATAAACTGGCTGTGATTTGGGCTTTGACGATGGCCATAAAATCTTGATTTTGGCGTTGGTCGAGCGACTCGCCGCAACAAAAAATAGGCACAAGGCCATTTTTAAGAGCTATTTTAACTTTGTCGGCCAGTAGTGTGTCGTCTTCATTAAAATACTGACGGCGTTCGCTATGCCCAACCAACACATATTCTACACCAACCGAAACCAACATCGCTGCCGAAACCTCGCCAGTGTAAGCTCCAGAATCCTTTTGATGACAGTTTTGTGCGCCCAAAGCTACGTTTGGGGCTGTGTCTGTGATAGATTTTAAATTTGTAAGATATAAAAACGGAGAACAAATCACAACCTGTACGTTGCCTGTGTCGTTGGCGTTTACCAAAGTTACGACCTCATTGGTCAGGGTCAGGGCTTCATTGAGATTTTTGTTCATTTTCCAATTTCCAGCAACTATTTTTTTTCTCATAATGTGTGGTCGTTATAACTATTTTGAATGTTTGATATTAAACCACAAAGTTATCAAATTATAGGGTTTTGTGATATTTTTTTAGAATGTGTACAAAATTGCTAAGTACATGACAAAAAAGTGAGTGGGTCAAATTTGCGCCTTTGTTGGTGTTTTCACCAACAAGCTACCGTCTGAGTTGTTGCTGAAAACACCAACAAAGGCAGTAATGGCTTTTGTCATTCCGAATTATGAGGAATCTGCGAGCAAACTATCAGGTGGAAACACCTAATTTTTGCGCCTTTGTTGG
>JAYVJH010000388.1:0-1815 GCA_043769455.1 Runella sp.
CCCTACCAAAATCAAGGAAAAACTTGTATCGCAATTGGTCTTAATTTTTCAAAAAAACTCAAAAAAGTACAACAGTTGCTCTGGGAAGAAATAAATTAAGTAGTGAACAGTGAAAAACGAATAGTGAAAAATACTGCAATCAAATAGCTGAGTAAATTGGGACTTACGCAAAAAACGTTTTTTCTGTAACAATCACCATTTGGTGGTCTGTGTCCTCACAGACCAGAGCAATGTCCCGTGAAGACACAGGACACGGATCAGGCTACTTTTTTATAGTATAAGTATCTGATAATTAGTGCTCTACATTCTTAACTCTCAATTCTACATTGGTAATCATGGCATTTTATAAATTTAACAAAGAAAACGCATCTCGCCGTCCTGGCATCAAAACACTGGGCGAAGCGATTGAGGGTTTGTTGGATAGCTATAAAATCAGAGCAAAGTTTGACGAAACATCAATAACTACATTTTGGGAAAAAATCATTGGCAACCATATTGCTTCACATACTTCGGCGGTGTATGTCAAAGACAAGGTTTTGTTTTTGAAAATAGGCTCTGCACCACTTCGTAACGAATTGGTGCTGGCCAAGTCCAAGCTCATTCAGTCGGTCAATCGAGAATATGGCTATGAAATCATTGACGATATTGTGTTTATTTGAGCAACTGAAAAGTCAAAAATGCAAACAAATAGGCCAAGCCTGTCATATACACAAACTGAATGGTGGGCCATTTCCAGCCATGCGTTTCTCGGTAAGTAGCGGCGATGGTACTCATACACATCATGGCAAAAACATAAAAAATCAACAACGAAAACGACAGTGCAGGCGTATAAGTCGGCTGACCTGTGTCTGGGTTTACGTCCGACCGTAATCTGTTTTTGACGGTTGTAAAGTCGTCATCGGCATTGCCAATGCTATAAATTGTCGAGATTGTACCCACAAAAACCTCTCTGGCAGCAAACGATGTGAGGAGTGCGATGCCGATTTTCCAGTCATAGCCTAATGGTTTAATGGCTGGCTCTATAAACTTTCCAAAATGGCCTGCATACGAGTATTCTAACTTTTTGGCGGCCATTAAGTTGTCTAATTTTTCGGGCGATAGGCTACTGTTTTCTTGTTTTATTTTCTGTTCAATTTCGGCAACACTACCATCGGGGCTATACGAAGCCAACACCCACAGCACAATCGAAACAGCAACAATAACCTTGCCTGCCCCTTGCACAAACGAGCGCACACCTTCCCAGACCGCTACTCCGACATTGCCCCAGCGGGGTGTTTTGTAGGTGGGCATCTCCATAATAAAATACCCTTTTTCGGCACTCGTTACAAAGCCTTTCAAAACCCAAGCCGATAGTAACGCGCTAACTAATCCCAAAAAATACAGCCCAAAAAGTGTGAGTGCTTGTAGATTAAAAATTCCTAAAATAAATGTGTTTGGCACTACCAGCGCAATCAAGATAGTAAAAATAGGCAATCGAGCAGAGCAACTCATGAGCGGCGTAACCATGATAGTGAGCAGACGTTCTTTGCGATTGCTGATGCTACGGGTTGATATAATAGCTGGAACGGCGCAGGCTACACTCGAAATAAGCGGCACGACACTACGGCCATTTAGCCCAAACCGCCGCATGATTCTGTCCATTATTACCATCACCCGAGCCATATAGCCCGACTCTTCGAGAAGCGACACGAGCAGAAACAAAAAAGCGATTTGTGGAATAAAAATCACGATACCGCCTATGCCCGAAATCAACCCTTCGGTCAGTAGTTTGGTGAGTTGGCTTTGGGGCAATGTTTGGGTAAGCCACGAGTTGAG
>JAYVJH010000389.1:0-1733 GCA_043769455.1 Runella sp.
GCTTTACCACCAAACATACCATCTTTTTTGAATGTAATTTTCGTACAACCATTCGCACCTGTGCGCCACACTTTACCGTATTTTTCGAGGCTCTGTGTACCCTCGGCAGCAAAAATAACCCGACCTCTTTTTGATGGTTGGCCATATTCTACTGTAACATTGGCACTTTCGGCTTTGACTGCTGGGCTTTTTTGGGCATTGGCAAAGCTAAATGTAGCCAATAGAATGACTAATAATGTTGCTAATTTTTTCATTTGAATTTTTTATTTTTTTTAGATGTTCTATTTTTAAACGATATATCCAGTCAAAAAGTTGTTATGATTGCTCAAAAAAAACCTTTTTTTAGATTTCTGTTCCTTCTATTTTTTTGTTTTACGGTTTTGTCTCCGCTCTATTCCCAAAAAAACTTTGATACACCTTCTTTTGATGTCAAGTTTATATCCCAACCGCAATATAAAATTGACGGCAATATAAACGAATCTGACTGGTCTAAATATCTGGTAGCCAAGGACTTTTGGCAGTATTTTCCGAGCGATACACTCCAAGCCAAGGCCAAAACCGAGATTTATATGTGCTATGATGATACCTATTTGTATATGGCTGCCAAGTGTGTTACGATTGGTCAAAAATATGTTATTCCGTCATTGCGGCGCGACTATCGAGCAGGTGGCAACGACAACATTAGCTTTGTTTTTGATACTTTCAATGATCAAACCAATGCTTTTTTGTTTGGAATCAATCCGCTTGGTGTCATGCGTGAGGCTCTGATTTCTAATGGAGGCTCGGACGTACAATATTTTAATACTTATTGGGACAATAAATGGGAGGGAAATTCTAAAATCTATGATGATTATTGGACTTGTGAACTCAAAATACCACTTAAAACACTGCGCTACAAAGAGGGAAGTGTGAAGTGGAATTTCATGAGTTATCGTTTCGACAGCCAGACCAACGAGCAGTCGTCGTGGGTGCGTATTCCTCAAAATCAACTGATATTTAATCTGGCATTTACGGGGCCAATGAACTTTGAAAAACCGCTCGCCAAACCTGGTGCAAATTTAGCCGTAATACCTTATTTGAGAACTGGTTTGGCAACAGATTTTACAAAAAATCCTGCTAAAAATACTCCTCAAAATGGTGTTGGTATTGATGCCAAAATCGCTGTTACGTCGGGCATGGTATTAGACTTGACAGTGAACCCAGACTTTTCGACTGTTGAGGCCGACCGCCAGATTCAGAACCTGACCCGTTTTGATATTTCGTACTCGTATCCTGAGCAGCGGTTGTTTTTTCTTGAAAATGCAGACTTGTTCGGAGGTTTTGGCAATCAGAACGTTACACCTTTTTTCTCACGTCGAGTAGGTCTTGCCACCGATACCACAACTGGACTTTTTACTCCCAATCGTATTTTGTATGGCGCACGGCTCAATGGTAAACTTGATGACAACTGGCGGCTGGGCATAATGAACGTACAAACTGCCAAAGATGAAAGCAAAGGCATTTCTGATGCCAATACGACTGTGGCCGTGGTGCAGCGCAAGCTATTTAGTCGGTCAAATATTGCTATGATTTTGGTCAATAAACAAACGCTATCGCCAGAGCTAAACTCACAACTGTTGGCTTACAATAGAGTAGGGGGGCTTGAATATAATTTGGCATCAAAAGACAACCGTTGGCAGGGTAAAGTCTATTATTATCAGGCTTTTACGCCCACAAAAGAAATAGACAAAGGC
>JAYVJH010000390.1:0-2273 GCA_043769455.1 Runella sp.
TTAAGTACTTATTCAAAAGTAATACGGTATTTTTATTTTAATAACTTGCTGATTAACAGTATTGTATTTAACTCACGACACCGTACTATATACTCACTACTACTTATCTTAAATCAACCAGTTCAACATCGGGGTATTTAGATTTATCAAAAACAAAATATTTGTCAGTAACAGGTACATTGGGGGTAAATTTATCAACTTTAAAAATCAGTTTCTGGCCATTTTTTTGAGTTACTTTCCAGCTCTTGACCGACTTGTCTTTTTTATCAATCTTAATTAAAATTTTGGTTATTTTTGCGTCCTTTTTCTCGGGCGAAAGTTCAACAACTTCGTAAGCACGACCTTTTTCAGTTGTCTCTTCTACAAACAAATACTTGTAACCTTTTTTATAGACAGTATAGATACGAGTCGGATCTACGTCGCCTATTTCTTTGGGGTCGTAGTTGGTTATGTTCGCTTCGTTTGTTTCTTTGATGTAGGTCGTCATGGTTTTGCTGTCATTAAATATTTCTTGACCCGCCATTTTTAGCCTAAATTTCGTACCCTGTACCGTTGCTTCGCCTTTGTAGCTATCGTTGGCGGCGGCCCCTTCGTTGGTATATGTAAAAGCCACCCGAAACGAGGTCATAGATTTGTATTTTGTACTCATGGCATCTAAAATAGTCGCTGCCCGTTTGTTGTTTTGGCTGTGTAGCAAATGGCTCAATAATAGCGCTGCCACAAAAAATATTCTTTTCATTGGTAAGTATAAATCGTACATCACTAAGACATACAAAGTTGGTTTTGGTTTAATAGCCGAAGTTATATCTACAAAGTTAAAAGAATTGAAATAAAAAAGAGCGAATATTTAGTAATATTGCAACCAAAACCAAAACCTAATGACCAAAATTGTGCCTAACTCCACTTCACCGACAACGCCCAACGCCAAATTATTGAGTTTACCACTTGTCGTAGCCGCACTTGGCTACTTTGTTGATATTTATGACTTATTGCTTTTTGGTATTGTACGAGTGCCGAGTTTGCGAGATTTGGGTTTAGACGAGCAGCAGATTTCAAAAATTGGGGTCAATATCTTAAACTGGCAAATGGGCGGCCTCATTTTGGGCGGTATTTTTTGGGGTATTTTGGGCGACAAACGTGGCCGATTGTCTGTTTTGTTTGGGTCAATTATTACTTATTCATTGGCCAACATTGCGTGTAGTTTTATTCAAGATACAGCCTTTTTGCCTGCTACCGAGCTTTATAAGTATCTACGATTTATTGCAGGTTTGGGATTGGCTGGAGAGTTGGGGGCAGGCATTACGTTAATTTCAGAAATATTGCCAAAAGAAAAACGAGCCATTGGCACGTCATTAGTTGCTGGCATTGGTTTGTTTGGGGCGGTCGCTGCTTATTTTACGGTCGAGGTTTTTGGTGGCTGGCGCAATGCCTACTTGGTGGGCGGTAGCTTGGGTATTGCCTTGTTGTTGCTCCGTTTGGGAGTAGTCGAGTCGGGAATGTTCACGACTATTGCTACCCAAAAGCAAGTTTCCAAAGGCGATTTTATGCTTTTTTTTACAAATAAAGATCGTTTTGTACGCTACATGAAGTGTATTGGCATAGGGCTACCCACTTGGTTTGTGATTGGTATTTTGGCGACTCTCAGCAACGAATTTGGCAAAGCATTGGGCATAACTGAGGCCATCAAACCAGGGCTGGCCATTATGTGGTGTTATGTAGGTTTGGCCACTGGCGACTTGTCGAGCGGTGTTTTGAGCCAATATCTCAAATCTCGAAAAAAAGCCGTGACCTTGATGATGGCCTTTACGTTGTTTTTTTGTTTGATTTATCTTTTTGCAGGCGTGCAGTCGGCTACTGTATTTTATGGGCTTTGTTTGGCAATGGGCTTTGGTATTGGCTATTGGGCCATGTTTGTAACCATAGGCGCAGAACAGTTTGGTACTAACCTACGAGCCACCGCTACCACAACCATACCCAACATGGTGCGTGGCACTGTGATATTGATGACTACTTTTTATAACTACCTCAAACCCACTACCGACGTAATCTACGCCGCCGCTATCGTTGGCCTCATTTGTTTTGTGTTGGGCTTCTACTCAACCCTCACCATTGCCGAAACCCACGACAAAGACCTTGATTTTTTGGAAGAATAGCGGCCATTCATAAAATAGTACCAATGCCATACAAGGGGATATTAGTGAGCCATTCTTGTACTCGAAAGCGACTCATTGAGGTACGAATAGCTGTATTTGGTTGGTATTTTTCTACAAAAA
>JAYVJH010000391.1:0-2529 GCA_043769455.1 Runella sp.
CCGATGATGCTCTCGTGAATAAATGTATCGCCTTTTTTGAGTTTGCCCTTAGCTGCCCACTGCGCCATACGTGCCGATGTACCCGTACCACAAGGTGAGCGGTCGATGGCTTTGTAGCCATAAAAAACGGCGTTGCGAGCCGTAGCCTCGTCCGAAATCGTCTGGCCTGTCCACAAAATATGACTTAGTCCATTGATAGTAGGGTCGTTGGGGTGAACAAAAGTATGTGCCTCGTTGATTCGTTTTCTCAAAACACCGCTCCAACCAATTAGCTGCCCTGCCGTGTAGTTTTCTAAGCCCCCAAAATTTTTTTGAACGTCAATAATCGCATAAAAATTACCTCCATAAGCCACATCAACTGTCAGTAAGCCCAAGTCTGGACATTCTACGGTTATGTTTTCGGCAGCCAAAAATGAGGGTACATTTACGAGTTTGACAGATGTAACCTTATTGCCCACTTGCTCATAACTCACCATAACCAAGCCAGCAGGTGCTTCCATTCTGATAATGCCTGGCGTTTTTGGTTGAATCAGTCCATGTTCTATCGCTATCGTAATCGTGCCAATCGTGCCGTGTCCGCACATAGGCAGGCAGCCGCTGGTTTCGATAAACAGCACACCCACGTCGTTCTGAGGGTCGGACGGGGCATAGAGAATGCTCCCGGACATCATGTCGTGGCCACGTGGCTCAAACATCAGTCCTCGGCGAATCCAGTCGTATTCTCTCAAAAAATGTTGGCGTTTTTCGCTCATATTTTGACCTTCGAGGTGTGGCCCACCGCCTGCTACCAACCTCACAGGGTTGCCGCAGGTATGGGCATCGATACAGAAAAAAGATTTTATCATGTTAGGATTTGATTTTTTTTATTACTTCAAAATTAAGGGTAATTTGGTGAATCTAAAAAATACTTTTGGCTATAGTTTTGTTGTTAAAAATTTTAGCCATAAATTTGTTGTTAAAATAATTAACAATGAAATTGTAGCTAAAATGAAACAAACTTGGATTAGCCCCCGAATCATCATTGGGCCAACTGCAACTGGCGATTATTATTACCATCGCCCTAATATAGCTGAGGCTATATGGTCAGAAATTTTAAAAGGAAGTCATGTTTTGATAGCTGCACCTCGAAGAGTAGGCAAATCTTCGGTTATGATTTATATGGCCGACCATTGCCCCGAAAATACAAAAGGCATTTTTAAAGTCATACAAGGGGTTACGTCAGACGAGCAATTTTATGCCTTTATTTATGATTTAATGCGGGATTGTTTGGGTAAATTCCAAAAAATGGCCGAGTGGCTAAAAGAAGATGCAGATTTAAGGAAATTTGGGCCAAGTGGTATTGAATTAGGCGAAGGTAGAAAGATAGATTACTTGAAAGAAATCAACAAATTATTACCTAAAATTGCCTCAAAGAAGGTTAAAATCGTACTGTTTTTAGACGAGCTGCCCGAAGTATTGCATTATCTTTATACATACAACAAAAAAGAACAGGCAAGCGCATTATTAGATAATTTGCGTGGTTGGCGGTTAAATTGGCGAGAAAATTTTAATTTTGTATTGGCTGGTTCAGTGGGAATTCATCATATTGTACAAAAACATGAAGGCCGTACTGCCGACTTGAACGACCTCAGAGAAGTAGTCTTTGAAGCCTTTACCATCGAAGAAGCCTACGATTACATAGGTTGGGCAACAAAAAATGCAAGTGTGCAGTATGACGATACACTCAAGAAATATTTACTTTCTAAAATCAATTTCTATCTGCCTTATTTTATCAATTTGATGTTGGACGAAATTGATAAAAGTGCTGTAAGAACCAATAATCGAAATATTACAACTCAAGACATTGATACTGCTTTTGAGCAAAATGTAAAGCACAGTGACCATTTTAAAGAATGGAAAGCTAGGCTTTATGATTATTTCGCCAGAGACGATGCCGATTTTTTGAACGAAGTACTTACCTATTTATCTCATAAAGAAACGATTAACAAACGAAAACTCTATGATTTGGCTGTTAAACACAACAAGCAAAATAGTTATGTTGATTTGGTAGATGGCCTCGAAACAGATGGCTACATAATAGAGCAAGCCGATAACTACGTTTTTGTGTCGCCGTTTTTACAGGCTTATTGGAAACGTCAAAACGAATATTATGATGCAAGATAAAACAGCCCCCAAACCCCCAGAGGGGGCTTTCTACCAAAACGCTAATAGCCACAGTGCCTCAGTCAAAAACGGTTTTGTGATTCGAGTAGCTGAGTTTGAGCGAATTATGGCGGCCATCACAAACAAAAAAGCCAACGACCCCGTGCAGCACGAATTACTACTGGGGCGGCGTGGCAGTGGTAAGTCCACGCTACTACGGAGGTTGCAGATTGAGATTGACGAAAAACTCTCAAAAACCCACATTGCCATCAACACCGCCGAAGAGCAAGCGAGTATTTACAGGCTCTCTGATTTGTGGTATGAGGTATTGCAAGAATTGGGCAAAAAACTTGATTTTACGACCGAACTACGCCCTTTTTCGAGTTT
>JAYVJH010000392.1:0-3043 GCA_043769455.1 Runella sp.
ATGAAATAAAGTGGCTCAAAAAGAAACTCAAACTTACAGAAGACCAGATGATTGATGCCGATTTTATTGTCATGGACAATACCATCAAACGATTTGATATGAAAGAGGCTGCTATCAAAGCCGTCAAAGAAAACGAATCGAAACGCAAGGACATCATCATGAAGTTCAAAGATGATATTCTTTAATTACAAACCGACAAAGAAACTAAGTTTAAGAAAATATTAACAACTGAACAATGGGCGATTTATGACGAAAAGAAAAAGTCAATTCCTAATTATATCGACCCTGCGGCTTTTCAATAGGTAAAATAGGGTTAATGGCATATTTTATTGTAGATTTGTGTGCCTAACACCTGTAAATATTTATCTATGAATCGCATTGTCAGTGCCTGTTTTTTGTTTTTTTTATTCTTCGTCAATACTTTTGCTGGCAGACCTAAGCCTCGCAAAAAAGTAATAATTCATCGAAAAACCCTACACGAGGTTGTTATTTCGTACAATCGTAGCACTATTTTTCCACTCAAACTAAGTAAAAACAGTCGCTATCTTGTTACGCAACACAACGAACCTTTTTTGCTCAATGCCGACGCTGGCTGGCTGTTGTTTCATAAATTACGGTTTGAACAAGCCCGCCAATATATCGACAACCGTCATAGCAAGTTTTTTAATGCCGTTTTCTTACAAGTTTTGCCACCAGAGCCAAACTTAAAAAATGCCTACCAGTCTGCACCGTTTAATACCAATGGTGATTTTTCTGACCCCAAAGAGGCTTATTTTAAATATATCGAAGACTTAGTTCGTTATGCCAACAACCAGCAAATGATTGTTGGACTTGCGCCCACTTGGTTGGACTTCGATGGCTCAAATTGGGCGGAAGTCCAGAAACAAAATGGAACAGAAAAATGCCGTAATTATGGGCAATATTTGGGAAAAAGATTTGGTAAGTATAATAACGTATTGTGGATAATGAGCGGCAATCAAGAACTACCTGGCAACGAAGCCGTGCAAGGGGCAATCGCTGAGGGCATCAAAAGTGCCGCACCCAATCATCTGATGACCTACCAAGCAACAAGTCCACAGTCGAGTGCCGATATTTTGACAAATGCAACTTGGCTCGACCTAAATATGGTCAATCTTTATCATAAAAAAACAGAGGCCGTCCGAACAAGCGAACTGCCACAGACCTACGAATTGTTGGTTAAAGAATATCAAAAACAGCCCAACAAAGCGTTCGTAGTAGGCGAGTTGCAACACAAATACGAAAATATAGACAACGAGCAAACAGTGCGTCGACAGGTATATTGGGCTATGCTTTCGGGAGGTGCAGGGAATTGTTATGGTAGCTCGGTTTGTGCTTTTGAAAAAAATTGGCAGCAAAAACTCAATCTCAAAAGTACGCTGAGTATGTCTCGGTTTTATAAAATTTTTAATGGACTGCCGTGGGAGTTGTTGCAGCCCGAAACCAGTGGCGAATTGGTGGTTTCGGGACAGGGTAATATTGGTGACGATGACTATTCGCCAATGGCGGTGTTGCCCAACTATCGGCTCGCTTTGATGTATATGCCTGTTGGCCACCCTGTCAAAATAGACATGGCCAAAATGAAAGGCTCGAATTTGCGGGTGTTGTGGATAAACCCCAAGACAAACCAACGCTGGGCAGGCGGATATTTCAAACCAAGAGCCGTCAGAGTGCTAATTCCGCCAACGTTGAGCGATGACTGGATTTTATTGATTGGAAATGTAGGAAAAAAGTAAATTTGGAACGATTTTTGCTCTGTTTTATCCAGAATCATTCCAAATCACTACCCCAAATATATGAAAAAATCTATCCAATTGTGCCTTTTTTTGTTGTTAATAGCGTTCACTATTCAGGCACAAGAAGTACAATGGGCTAACAAACTTGTGGGTTTTTCATCAGAATTTCAAAAAGACAACGTAGGTCAAGAAGGCCATGCCAACCAAGTCTTAGGCCGCCCCAATACCCTTCCCCCTTTTGGTGATAACTCTTGTGCGTGGTCGCCTTACAATGCCGATTCTAACGTAGAAGAATGGATAAAAGTAGGGTTTAAGTCTCCCCAAAAAACAAAGCAAATAGTTATCATCGAAAACTTCAATCAGGGGGCTGTTACACGTGTGTTTGGTTATGACAAAGACGGAAAGGAAACACTATTGTTTGAAAATAACTTTACCCAGACAGCATCAGTGGGCAAGATGTTGAGTATCCCTATCACCGACACTGCACTTGTTATTAGTACGCTAAAAGTAGTTTTGAACCCGTCAAGAGTAAAAGGCTATAACCAGATAGATGCCATTGGCATTACGTCGGCAGCTCGGCCTGTGTTTTATGATGTACGTGTGAGCAAAGATGCCCCAAAAGAAATTATCAAAGAAAACTTAGGAACAAGTATCAATTCAAAAGGTCAAGAATTAGCCCCAATAATTTCACCAGATGGCAAAACGTTGTTTTTTACAAGAGGAAAATACGAAGGAAATGTAGGACAACCAAGTACGCAAGATGTTTGGTTTACTAATTTTGAAGATAAAAATTGGTCTGTTGCTCAAAACATGGGCACTCCCATCAACAATGCCGACAACAATGCCATCGTGAGCATATCGCCAGATGGACGTACTTTGTTTTTGATGAATGTCTATCGCCCAGATGGTACTATGGCTTTTGGTTTGTCTAAATCTACCAAAACAAAAGCGGGCTGGACAGTACCAACCGAATGTAAGATTGATGACATTTATAATTTAGATATAAAAAACAATAGCGAATTTGCAATCTCACCCAAAGGAAATGTACTCATTACGGCCATCAAGCGTAAAGATACTATTGGCGATAGAGATTTATATGTGTCTTTTTTGAAAGCCGATGGCTCATGGACCAAACCCTTAAACTTGGGTCAGGAAGTAAATACAGCCGAAACCGAAAGTACGCCCTTTATAGCAACCGACAACCGAACACTCTACTTTACGTCTTATGGCCATGCAGGCTATGGCAGTGGCGATATTTTTGTATGCCGCCGCTTAGACGACTCTTGGAC
>JAYVJH010000393.1:0-3990 GCA_043769455.1 Runella sp.
AATTTAGCTTCTGGAAACTGTATTTTGACTATTTGCCACGCCTCATATAACTCCCTGATTCCCTTTTCAAATGTTATTCGTCCTACAAAACCTACTACCGAATTGACTACTGATATACCAAGCGAATGACGTAATTTTTGTACGCTTTCGGTATCAATCAAAGCGATATTAAACACTTTTTGAGCATCAACACCGTTGCAGCTACCGTTGTGATTGACATTGATTTTGGAAGAACAGACTATACTTTTTTCAATGGCCGCCTGCCTCAACGACTCACTGACGGCTATGACGGTAGTGGCCAGCGAACAAGTTATTTTTTCGGCAAGCCAAAAAATAAAGTAATATTGTTTTTTTACTGTTTCAAGTGGCAGACCGTGCATTTCATATACTCGAACAGGCACGCCAGTAAGCCAACCAGCGGCCATCGTTATCAGAGCGGCTTTGGGAGTATTGCCATGTACTACAATCGGTTTATGTTTTTTGAAATAACAAACCGACAACCAAAGACAATATACTGCGTTGGTGATTGATAACGACCTTTTGAAAGGAACAATGTGGTGAACAGTATTATTTTGAGCTATAAATTGGTCAATCTCTGGGCCGCTATCAGTCAAAATATGAAGTTCAAAACCCTGTCTTTGCCAAAAATCAGCTTGCCCCTCCATAAATCGCAACGAAAGCGGTACGCTGAAAGCCTGTATAATAAGGGGTAAAGTCATAAAAAAGCATTAGCGTATAAACCAAGGCAAAATTTAAGGATATAGATTTACTTTTTCAAATAAAAAACAAGAAAACTATAACTGTAAGTAAATATCTGCTGCACGTCTCTGCCATAAAATACGCTTTGATTTATAAAAAATCCGTAACTTTGGCGTAATAAACTACATCAATGCTCTTCAAAAATATCATTGGCCATAACGAAACCAAACAAATTCTGATTCGGTCGGTACAACAAAATCATGTAGCCCATGCCCAGCTTTTTGATGGGCCAATCGGCGGAGCGGGGCTTGCTATGGCGTTGGCATTTGGTACATATATCAACTGTGAAAACAAGCAACTCGACGATGCCTGTGGCATTTGTTCGTCTTGTATCAAGATGTCAAAGCTGGCACACCCTGACGTATATCATATTTTTCCAGTTGCTAATATTACCAAAATAAAGGGCAACACGAGCGATAATTTTATGGGACTTTGGCGTAATTTTATAGCCGAACACCCCTACCGAACGCTGTCTGACTGGCTCAATTTTATAGAAGCTGACAACAAACAAGGCAATATTTCGGCAGACGAAGCCCGTAATATTGTCAAAAAACTATCGCTCAAAGCCTTTGAGGGTGAATATAAAATTATGCTACTTTGGCTACCTGAACTACTCAATATTACTTCGGCTAACGCACTACTCAAAATATTGGAAGAACCACCCGAAAAAACACTTTTTTTGCTGGTTTCCAACAACTCAGACAAACTACTGACAACTATTATTTCGAGAACGCAACGGGTGGCTATTAGTGGTTTTGCAGACGAAGAAATTGTGCAATACCTTGAAGACCAAAACATTGACCCTAAACGAGCCAAACAAATAGCCTATTTTGCAGAAGGAAACCTATCGGCAGCGTTGCAGATGGCCACCGAAGCCAACGACAACCGCCACACTTGGTTTGCCGAATGGATGCGCTCGGCCTATAAGACCGATTTAGCAAAATTGGTAAAGCTATCCGAGGAATTTGACGGCTTTACCAAAGACAAACAGAAAAGTATTTTTGAGTATTCGCTTAGTATTTTTAGAGATTTGTTTTTGTGGCAAAATGGCGGCGAAGCATTGCTCAGACTACAAGATGACGAATTGAAATTTGTACAAAATTTTGGTAAAATCCTCAAACCCCAAGCTCTCGAAATGTTGGTACACGAAATCAACGATGGCTATTATCATATTGAGCGTAATGCCCGAGCCAAAGTGCTTTTTTTAGATATTTCACTGTCGGCAGCGAGGGTCTTGCGAGGTTGAAAATAAGTAACTAACTGTTTTTGTTTATATTTGTAAAAAATAAATAGATATGGAAACGCTAACCATTGAACTAACCAACCCTAAGGCTCTAAATTTATTAACAGAACTGGCCGAATTACATTTAATTAGGTTTGTTACAAAAGAGACCATTAGCAAACCCAAGTTATCAGCATTACTTAGGGGAACTATATCGCCCCAAGCTGCCGACGACTTCAATGAATCAATCCAAAAATCAAGAAATGAATGGGGGCGGTCTATTTAATTGATACTAATGCCATCTCTGATTATTTGGGTGGCAAACTACCTCCTGCAAATATCGTAAGGCTTCAATAGTTCGTTCTTCTAATATCGCCTAATCTTTACCGTCGAAAGTCCCCCTTCATAAACAATCTTGATTTTTTTGTTGGCTTTTTCGTAATTAACCGTTCGGTACAGTCCTTCGCTGATTTTGGTTAGTTCGTCCATGTCTTCGATGTTGAGTGCGCCTTGGCTCACAAACTCACAACCCACCGACTCTGGAATATCAATGTCAATCGAAGCCACACCTGCGTTGATTTCAACATTGCTCATGTCGCTTTTGTCGCCTAATTTTAAATCAATTTTCGACACACCAGCATTGATTTCTAATTTCTGTACTTTAAAATTACTCAAATCAAAATCAGCTTTTCCAGCACCAATTTCGAGTTTCAGGGCCCAAGTCAAGCGGTCGTTAAGTTGAATCTTGACTTTGTTTTTGATGTCGTCCCAGTTGTTTTTATTGAGATTGATGTTTAGGCTATCGCCTTTGTTGTTGTCCATTTTAAAATTGACAATCGAATTTTTGGTAGCATCATTGCGCTTTGTCAAAAGCGAATATTCTCCCAATTCTGACTCGGTCGTGGCCTCAAAAAGCTGATTGGTAGTACCATCGATTTTGAAATTACCAGCACCCGCCTCAAAATTAAGATCGGCACTTGTGATATTGGTAGGCAAGGCTTCCGAAAAATTACCGCTCGTGGCTGTTCTTGACTCATAACTTCGGTCGTTGTCATTGTCCTCGTTGCTTTCATCATCGTTATCATTGAAATTGAAACGATTGCCATTCCAATTAAAATCATTGTCGTCAAAATGTCGTTGTGCCTTATTGGTAATGGCCGACGGTAAAGCGATTGCCAATAAAATAGCCGTTACTGGCCCTGCCCACGTCTGACCTCGACCTACGAGCAAGCACACACCAGCCAAAATAACAAGTACAGGCCAAAAGCGCAACATTTGCCCCCAGTCAATGTGATACCAGCCCAATGTTTTGGCCAAAGTGAGTAGCCCAAAGCCCAGCAATAAACTTCCCCAGACTAAGCCGTTCGATTGTTTTTTCATATTAGTAGATTTTTTTGAGTGAATCACATATCAATATTTTTGCGAACTTTATCTCTAAAAATTAGTAGCAAACCGCCACCAATCAAGACAATAGGCAGAAAGAACTTTTCAAAATCGAACCAGTCAAATAGTTCGTCCATCAACAACAGGCTACCAATCAGTACCAGCAGGCCGCCCCAAAATGTGCTTTTAGAATTCATGATTTTTGTATATTTAATTGTTTAGTTTTGGACACCCAGGCACGAAAGTACTGAATTGCTTTGTGTCTGTGTATCCATATTTTATTTAAAGATTATTGTTTTCAAATGTTGAATCTTCGGCGGGTTTAGTCGTTTTTGTATCTCTCAATATAAAAAACAAACCTAAACCTATCAAGACAGCAGCAGGTATAAACTTCTCAAAGTCAATCCAATAAAATAATTTATCGACCAACAATAAACTACCGATACCGAGTAAAATAAAGCCAGCCGTTTCGGCACTTTTGGTACTGGTTGTCCGAACTGGCAACAGTGATGGCTCGCCTAAATTGGCCGCAAAGCCAACACTGGCATTGGCTTTGGGAAGTACGGCCCACAGCACAATGTAGATAACAAAAATGGGGAAACCAGCGCAGGCAAAAAATATGACAA
>JAYVJH010000394.1:0-4684 GCA_043769455.1 Runella sp.
GAGCGAATGTTGGCGCACAAACTGAATGAGTGCGTCTGAGCCACGAGGAATAATCAAGTCCACGTAGCGGTCGGCTGTGAGTAATTCAGTCAGAAACTGGCGGTCGGTTGGCAATAGCAAAACGGCATTAGTATCGATTCCAAACTCTGCTAAAGTCTTGTTAATGAGGCCAATCAAGCAACGATTTGAGAAGTCGGCTTCTTTGCCGCCTTTCAGTACGCAAGCATTGCCAGAGCGCAGGCACAGTGCTGCCACATCAATCGTAACGTTGGGTCGAGATTCATAAATAACACCAATTACCCCCATTGGCACCGTTATTTTACTAAGTTGTAGCCCTTGTTCTATCGTTCGCTCTATTATTATTTGGTTGGTTGGGTCGGGCAAATGAGCTACCTGATGGAGGCTTGTGGCGAGGTCTTCAATACGTTTTCCGGTCAGTAGCAAACGGTCTTTTTTAGAGTCGTTGTTGGCCATCAAATCTATATCTCGCTGATTTTCAGTTATTATCAGTGCCTTGTTTTCAAGCAATATTTCAGCCAAACGAACAAGTATATTTGTTTTTTGGGTATTGCTCAACCTACGAATTTGTGCTGAGGCTTGTTTGGTGTTTTTTAAGAGCGGAAGTATTGATTGCATTTTGGTTTTTGTATAGAATAACAATGCTAAATTTAGGGTATTTTGAAACGACTACCAAAAAGGAGGCGAAATATAACGGTTGTAAAAATACTAATATCAAGAATAGTATCCTCTTTGTTATTTTTGTAATTTAGAGATTAACACATAACATAAAAATATTTGTAGATTTGTAAAACGGTAAAATATGGCAAGAGATTTATTTCATGAAAACGTCAAAGATGCATTGATTAGCGATGGTTGGTCAATCACAGCCGACCCGCTGTCATTCAAAATAGGTAAAATACAAATTCAGATTGATCTTGGTGCAGAACGGCTCATAGCTGCCGAACGGGGTTTAGAGAAAATTGCTGTCGAAATCAAAACATTTGTAAGTTTGTCGTTTATTACGGCACTTTATGAAGCCCTTGGTAAATACATACTCTATCGCAACGTTCTAAAAATGATACAACCCGACCGAACCCTTTTCTTAGCCGTTCCAGAAAGTATTTACAAGCGATTTTTTGAAGAAGTAGTTATTCAAAATACAATACGAGAAGAAAAATTTAAAATTGTTGTCTATAATCAACTTACCCAAACTATTATACAATGGATAGAAGAAAATTGAAAAAATACGAAAATGCGATTCTTTCTATTTTGAATGAATATACGAAAGTAAAATATGACAATATAGTTGGTGAAAATCAGCTTATTGCTGATAAACAGAACCACAGATACCAAGTGATTACTATTGGCTGGGAAGGCGATCGCTTTATACA
Source organism: Runella sp. (assembly GCA_043769455.1). GTDB lineage: Bacteria > Bacteroidota > Bacteroidia > Cytophagales > Spirosomataceae > JAYVJH01. The sequence goes on from JAYVJH010000394.1 coordinate 1,392, forward strand.
CGACTGTCCACTACATTTCGATATTATCAATGGAAAGATATGGGTACAGCAAAACATGACTGAATGGGAAGTAGGCCAGATGTTAGAGAAGCAGGGGGTATCGAAGCAAGATATTGTAGCTGGTTTTTTACCTCCCGAAATTAGAGCCTATTCTCAGTATGCTATGTCGTAACAACCCCCTCAAAAACTACTCAAAATTTCTTGGTATGAAAGCAATAAAATAGCCAAGATAGCCAACAGCAAGCCAATTTTGTTGATAAATTCTAATTTTTCTTTGAACAACAACCAAGCTGCAAAAGACGAAGCAATGATGGTCATTACGTTATAAATAGGAAACACAAAAGCGGCACTATTGCCAAAAGCGGCCAAGGCTTTGAGTAGAAAATACAACGACAAAAAATTAGGAATACCAAGCAACAGCCCACCCAAAACGTTCTTTAACGTAATTGTCTCGTTTATTGTTAAAACCCTATAAACCAGCAACGAAGTACCCACAACAATAGCACCAATGCAGGCAATAATCATAAACAACGTCATTTGGTCGGGGGCATAAAACTGGCTACTTAGATAATTGATAAGCGTGTTGTTGGCACCACTGGCCAAAAACAACAGAACAGGAAAAAACCATGCTGCACTGTTTATTTTCTGACCTTCTGACTGTCGATTGCTCTTCTTGATGGCACTCATCGCCACTGCTACCACGGCCAGCACAATACCCAAGTAGTTTAAGAACGTAAAATCTTTATTGGTATTTTTGAAAACAAATAATCCAAAAACAACGGGAATAACCAACGACAAATCGCTGGACAGTGTGGCTGTTGTAACGCCCGATTTAGTAGCCGTTTGGCCGATTAACAAAAATACAATAACAAACATCGTACCAAGGGCAAGTGTTGTGAGCGTGGGCGTGGCCGCCCAATCGACTGTGCCAAATACTGAACGGTCGGGCATGAGTACCAAACCCGTAGCCAAACAGGCATAATAATTGAAAACCACCGCCTGAAAAGGATTGATACCATATTGAGGAAAAGCCCGCATTAGTAAATAAAGCGAAATAGTAAACAAAACAGCCAGTATAAAAGAGAGCATCGAAGTGTGATTCTTTAAAATAATTTAGAAAAAACATTGTAAACCGTTCGCAAAAATCTAAATTTAAACCCAAAACCACAAACATAACCAAATCTTATGTTCTCAGATGAAGACAAAAGCCAAATTGCGGCGCATGGCATCGGCCTTGACGTAATTGACCAACAAATAAATCATTTTGTAAACGGCTTCCCATATTTACAAATCCAAAAAGCAGCCACTGTTGGCGATGGTATTATTCGAGTTTCTGACAGTGAAGCCACTGAGTTAGCAACTCATTTTGACACGCAAGCCTCGACCTTAGACTTACTCAAATTTATTCCAGCATCGGGTGCCGCCACCCGAATGTTCAAAGCTTTGTTTGAGTTTAAAGACAAAGGAAAAATAGACAAATCAATAACAGAGTTTGGTGAGCGGCTATATGATTTTGCTTTTTTTAATGATTTAAAAACCATTATGCAGGCCAATGGTCAAGATGTTGATGCAGAAAATGCCCAAATCGCTACCGATTATCTATTGAGTACCAAAGGTTTGGATTATGGCAACTTGCCAAAAGGGCTTTTGCAGTTTCATAGTTACCCAGACGGTACTCGCACGCCAGCCGAAGAGCATTTGGTAGAAGGGGCCAAATATGCCAATGCGGGCGGTAAAGTCAAAATTCATTTTACGGTTTCACCCGAGCATCGTAGTAGGTTTACAGACTTGATTGAGGCTGTAAAAAAGAAGTATGAAGCCCGCTTTGGAATTGTGTATGATATATCGTTTTCGGAACAAAAACCAGCTACTGATACCATTTCGGTCAATTTGGACAACTCACCATTCAGAAATACCGATGGCGGTTTGTTGTTTCGCCCGGCTGGGCATGGTGCGCTATTGGCCAACCTGAACGACCAAGATGCAGATGTCGTTTTTTTGAAAAATATCGATAACGTTGTACCAGAAAAAATATCAGAAACTACCTATACTTACAAAAAAGTACTGGCTGCACTGATGCTACAAGTACGGCAACAACTGTTTGATTTTCAGACTCGTATTCAAAACAACGAATCAACGTCAGTGCTCGTTGCAGACTTAGAAACATTTTTTACTACTACACTCTACACGCTACCGCCAGTTGGTTTTGAGGGCTTGACGGGCGATGAAAAATTAGTTTATTTCAAGCAAAAATTAGACAGACCTGTACGAGCCTGTGGCATGGTCAAAAACGTAGGTGAGCCTGGTGGTGGGCCGTTTTGGGCAGTCAATGCCGATGGTACTACGTCGTTGCAAGTAGTAGAATCGGCGCAGGTGGACATGAGCGATGCTGCTCAGAAAATACTTTTTGAGCAAGCTACACACTTTAACCCCGTAGATGTAGTCTGTTCGTTGCGGGGATATGGGGGCAAAAAGTTTGACCTTATGCAGTATAGAGACATGAACACAGGCTTTGTTACTCAAAAATCAAAAGACGGTAAAGACCTCAAAGCACAAGAGTTGCCTGGTCTCTGGAACGGCTCAATGGCCGACTGGAACACGATTTTTGTAGAAGTACCGCTCTCGACTTTTAACCCCGTCAAAACCGTCAATGACTTACTGCGGGCAGAGCATCAGGGTTGAGGTAAGTTATTGACGGTTTTTATTGTCAAAATATTTAACAATAAAAATTTTGACATCGTCCGTTTAGTAGCCTTTGAACACTATTACAATCAATCAACAAAAAACTCAAAACGGCATCTTTATTCCCGTCTGAATCATGTTTGTAGTACATTTGGCAATAATTTTGCCTTCGGTATTAGTGATTTTGGCTTCACAATGAATCACATTTTTGCCAGCACGCACCACGTAGCTGTGGGCGGTGAGTACGTTGCCGATACGAGCGGCACTCAAAAAATCACAGTTTAAATTGACCGACGTGTAAGCATATTCTCGACCCATTGCAAAAATCATCACACCCACAATGTCGTCCATCATAGCTGCTGCCGCTCCGCCGTGGAGCGTTCCCATGGGGTTTGTCAGGGCTTCCCGAACGGTAAACTCCATAGTCAGCGACCCCATTTTTATGTCAATCAGTCTGCCATTCAGAAAGCGGCCCAATGGCGAGGGGCTGTTGCTCATGTCTTGACCTATAAACGACTGGAAGGCTTCGAGGCGAGGATTTGATTCGGTATTCATTTTAGATTTTCGATAAATTGTAAGTATTTGTTAGCAAGTACATTACGGTCAAAATT
>JAYVJH010000395.1:0-10082 GCA_043769455.1 Runella sp.
AGTGGCTGGGGGCCAACCGACGATGGGCGCATCAAACCCGACTTGTTGGGCGTGGGCAAAAATATTATTTCGAGTGTAGCAACAGCCAACAACGCCTACGCTGTTTTTTCGGGTACATCTACCGCCAGTGCCAACGTATCGGGGTCATTGTTTTTGTTGCAAGAATTGTACTTTCTACAAAACAAATATTTTATGCGCTCGGCTACGCTCAAAGGCTTGGCACTACATAGCGCAGACAAACCACAAAACAATATAAGCCCCAACTACGAATATGGGTGGGGATTGTTGAATACCGAAAAAGCAGCCAAAGTGTTGATAAACAACGACAAAGCCCATGCCATAATTGAAAATACGTTGCGACAAAATGAGGTTTTTCAACAGAAAATAATTGCATCGGGCAATGGCCCACTCGTAGCCACTATATGCTGGACAGACCCCGAAGGGCTACCAACCCAAGTGGCAGCCAGATACGTGAACGACCGAAGCCCCAAGCTCATCAACGACTTGGATATACGCATAGCCGATGCCTCAAAGACAGACATCGTATGGTATCCGTGGGTACTCGACCCCGCCAACCCCGCCAAACCAGCAACCGTGGGCGACAACGTTCGAGACAATGTCGAACAAGTATATATTCCACAAACTACGCCTGGCAAAGTATATATTGTTACAGTTAGTCATAAGCGTATTTTGAGCAATAATGGGCAACCTTATTCGCTCATCGTTAGTGGCTTACAACCACAAGACTGCTCGGCAGCGGTGAGGGTTTTGGGTAGTGGCGACACCACATTGTGCGGTAGTGGGCAAGCCCGAATGCAAGTTGTGGGCGGAGATGCCTTTAATTATGAATGGTTTAAAGATGGACAATTATTGACAGTAAACGAGTCGGCTTCACTTTCGATTCAGCAAGAAGGACTGTACCAAGTCAGAGTCAAGGGCTATCAGTGTAGTGCCGAATCTCGGACAATAATAGTTAAAAAATCTAACCTAACAGCCTCAACTACGCCAAGTGGTAGTTTCACAGTTTGTACGTCAAGCCCCATGAGGCTCGTCTCTAATACTGGTACAGACTACAAATACCAATGGCAAAAAGATGGCCAAAAAATATTGAATGCCAATAACCCATTTTATGATGCCACCGCAGCCGGAAAATATACCGTAACCATCAGTAGCGACAACTGTACAGCAACATCGCAGGCCGCCCAGTTACTGTCGGCTGTTGTCAAGCCTGTTATTTCGACCAATAGCAGTACTGTCATTCCAGCCAATAATAGCCTAAAACTTACCACAAACGAAGGTACAGACATGAGCTATCGCTGGTTTTTGAATAACCAACAAATTATGACCGCCACCTCGGCTCGCTTTGCAGCGTCTGTGGCTGGAAGCTACACTGTCGAGATTTCTCAAAACAACTGCTCGCTACTTTCTAAGCCATTGATTTTAAGACAGTCTGGCCATTCAGACCCTAATTTATCGATTTTGATTGAAAAAATAAATCTAAGACTTTACCCCAACCCAACCAGTTCGTACCTGACTGTTGCTTACTTGTCTGACAACGCCTACAACTTAGAGGCTACCATTGTCGATGCAAAGGGAGTGCCATTTGGTAAGCAATTTTTGAATGACGACGGCAATAAATTTAAAACTATTTTTGACGTTACCAACTTGCCCATAGGCCACTACCAAATTGTGATAAGCGACGGTGTCAAAACTGTTAGTAAGTCATTTATAAAGTACTAGTTTACCGATTTATTTTTAGAATTAATGACAACCGTAACGGGGCCGTTGTTGAGTATCGATACTTTCATGTCTGCACCAAATGTGCCTGTTTCTATATTTTGGCCTAATGCTATGCTTAATTTCTGAACCATTTTTTCGTACAATGGTATGGCCTGCTCGGGGCGAGCGGCTTCGATAAACGACGGACGATTGCCTTTTTGGACGTTGGCATAAAGCGTAAACTGACTGACTAATAAAATACTGCCGCCAACTGCCTTCAAGTCTAAATTCATCTTTCCTTCATTATCTTCAAATATCCGCATACCGATAATTTTCTTGGCCAACCAGTCCACATCTATTTCAGTGTCAGAGTGAGTGATACCCAACAATACCACGAAACCGATTTCGATTTGGCCTTTTATTTGTCCATCAATCTTGACACTCGCCTCACTTACTCGCTGAATAACTGCAATCATATTTTTGGTTTTTTAAGAACAATATTACAGAAATTCTAACTTATTTACGCCTATTTTTGTTGCTAATAAAAACCACTTTCTAAGCCAATCAATGGAACAATCAGACAAATTTGACCGAATCGTAGAAGCCCGCATGAAGCTAAAAGCACGATTTGAAGAAAAAATCAAGAATACCCCCTCTATTGCCGATACAAAACCGCAAGGCCACGGCCCTGTCAATCGACATGGAATGCCCAACACACCCATCGGCCAAACGCTGACCGAAAAATGGCCTGTGCTGGACTTGGGCTACCAACCGACCATATCGCTCGACCGATGGCGGCTGACGATTGACGGCGAAGTAGAAAACCCTGTTGTACTGAAATGGGAAGATTTTATGGCATTACCCCAAACGACCGATGTGTCTGACTTTCATTGTGTTACGACATGGTCTCGGCTCGATATGGACTGGATTGGAGTCAGGCTATTGGACTTGGCAGCACTCGTGCAGCCCAAAGATACAGCCACACACCTACTCTGTTATGGTTATGATACTTATACTACCAACGTCTCGCTCGAAGAAGCCCTCAAACCAGACGTACTGCTCGGTCATACCGTTTTTGGGCAACCCCTCGAACGAGAACACGGTGGGCCTGTACGCATGATAACCCCACAACTATACGCCTGGAAAGGCTCAAAATGGATAAAGCGTATTCAGTTTTTGCCAGCCAATAAACTCGGTTTTTGGGAAGAACGAGGCTACTCAAACACCGCCTATCCGTGGCGAAATGATAGGTATTCATAAAACAAGAAATCACCAAACGGTGTATCTTACTATTATGCAGTTTGTTGCTTTCTCCAAAATGATTTTCACACTACTGTTATCTATCGTTTTTTCTTGGTACAAATATTTAGATTCAACTACATACAAAACATCAGTGTTATTGTCGGGGTTGTATATCACAATTTTTTTATCTAACTCGTTAAAATTAGTATGGTATTTCTCAATTATGGTTTCAAATGTTTGTTTGTCAAGTTCTATTATTGCCACCACTTCTCCATCTCCTGTTATAACCCATTTTTCATTGAATACGATAGTTTTACTGTTTAGAGGAATATCACTTGACCAGCCAGTCATTATGCGGACAAATTTAGGGGCTGTTCGTGGTGATAGATTATCTATGAAAATAACATAGCCAATGGCCAATATCACAGATATACTTAATATCGTTAGAAGTATTTTTTTCATTTATATTTTGATAAAACAACTATGCAAATAAAAGCAACAACAAGCAGCAACTCAAATACAATTATCATTCCCGTTTTTGAAAATGATAAATTGACCGAAATACTAAAAAAAATAGCTCTGTCGCACAACATCAGCGGCGACTGGCTCGTCAGTGATTTTAAAGCCAAAACAAATGAATCGTTATTGATTTATACCAACTCAAAACGTATTTATTTATTGGGTTTAGGCAAAAAAACAGACAGTATGTCGTTACTGAAAATTTTTAGATCATTTTTTAACAAAAAATTCAAAGAGTTACCTGCCGAAACAAGTCTTGATTTAACCGATTTGGACATTGACTATGAGGCTGTTGTAAATGGAGTTGTCTTGGGCGGTTATGATTTACAATTATACAAAACTGATAAAGAGACGAGTCTCAATTTTTTTACCAATCCAGCAAGTCAATTAGAAATTATTGTTCAAAAACAAAAAATAGATACCATCGAAAGTGCCATTGAAATCGGTACAGCCATTGCCAAAAGCCAAATGCAGGTGATGGATTTGGGCAATAAACCAGCCAACAAAAAACCACCGCAGGCACTGGCCGACTGGGCGGTAGCATCAGGCCAAAAGTACGGGTATAGTGTTGCAGTTTTTGACGAAAAACAATGTGCAGATATTGGTCTGAAAGCCTTACTGTCGGTTAGTGAAGGTAGCAAAAATTCACCTCGGTTTATTGTCATGGAATATCGGCATGAGGCGGCTACTCAAAAAATCGGCTTAGTGGGCAAGGGCGTAACTTTTGATACAGGCGGAGTGTCAATAAAAGACTCGGCCAATATGCACTACATGAAGTCGGACATGGGCGGGGCGGCGGCAGTGTTTGGTACAATCGAAGCGGCGGCCAAGTTGCAGTTGCCAGTACACTTGATTGGCGTTGTGCCAACGACCGAAAACAGCGTGGACGGGCTGGCTACTAAGCCTGGCGATGTGATTGGCTCGTATCTGGGCAAGACCATAGAAGTGATTGATACTGATGCCGAAGGACGGCTAATATTGGCCGACGGCCTGGCTTATATTAACCAAAATTATAAACCAGACGTAATCATTGACTTAGCCACGCTGACGGGCAGCGTAATAGGTACGCTGGGCTATGTGGCCGCTGGAATGTTTACCAATAACGACCAACTCGGTAGTAGTCTCAAAAAAGTAGGCGACAAAACTGGCGAAAAACTCTGGCGGCTACCACTCTGGGACGACTACGAACCAGAATTAAAATCGGACATTGCTGATATAAAAAATTACCACGGCAAGCCATTTGCAGGGGCGATTGTGGCGGCTAAATTTTTGGAGGTATTTACCGAAAAACACCCTGCTTGGGTGCATTTAGACATTGCAGGTACGGCATTTACTGATTCTGAATTTGCAACTCAAAAATCGGCTACTGCTTTTGGTGTACGGCTTTTGATACAGTGGTTGAGGGAATTAAAATAGTAGTTTTTTATCTCTTACTACTTTTTTAATATAAGTTTTCGTAACTTTCAACGTTAAGTGTAACTCATAGACTATTAACTGTTTATATGTGAAAAAATACTGTTTTATATCACTCTTTTGTATTCTTAGCATTACCGCCCAAGCCACTCACATGGTTGGCGGGAGTATCAACATGACTATTTTGAGCAAAACTACGACTACAATTACTTACGAAATAGCAGTTAGTCTCATTTTGGACGAAGTAACGCTCACTGGTACAAACGGTAGTATGCCCGGCAATTACGACCCCAGCATTGTACTGACTATGTTTGGGTTAAGTTCCAAAAGCAGAGTCAATAGCTTTACGTTACTGCCCGGCCCTATCAGAACGAGCGTAATCTATAACAATGCAGCTTGTGCTGTGCAACGAAATTTGAGATTTTCGGAGGCACTTTACCGAACCACACAAACTTTTCAGATAGCCCAATATACCGACCCGCTGGGCTATCGGTTGGTTTGGGAGCGTTGCTGCCGCACATCGAGTATTACGAACATTGGCGACAGAGTTGGCGGTATGTTGTATTTGATTATTCCACCATTTGAAAAAAATGGACAACCGTTTTATAACAACAGCCCCACTTTTACGCTTCCAAATGGAGAGTATATTTGTTTGGGTAAGTTGTTCAAGATGGATTTTAGTGCTGTTGATGCAGATGGCGACGAACTGCGCTATTCAATGGCCGACCCACTTGCAGGCTATGCAACCAGCAACGGGCCAACGCCCGCATCTGTTTATCGAGATAGTTATCCGATAGTGCCATGGCTTGCTGGATATAGTGCTACCAATTCAATTCCGGGCAAGCCTGCGCTGAGAGTAGATTCTAAATTGGGGTTATTGACGGTGGTCGCCAATCAGGAGGGGCTTTTTGTGTTTTCGGTCAAATGTGAAGAATATCGAAATGGCGTAAAAATTGGCGAAACCCGTAGAGATTTTCAGTTGCCAGTTGTAGATTGCCCCAAACAAACACCACCGTTTCCTGTTGTTGCCGACAAGATTGATATACCGATTGCAAGTAATATTGTCGTTTGCCCAGGTGTGTCTGCACTACTAAAAGTACCAGATAGCCCCGACTGGGCGCACCAATGGCAGGTAAACGGCGACAATATCAAAGACGCTACAAGTAGCGAATTAACAGTAAACGAACCGGGCAAATATACTGTGATTCGTAGTTTTTCAAAATTGTGCAGCAGCGACACTACCTCTCGTACCATTACCGTTGTGGCCAAGCCCGTTGCTGCCGCCAAAATTAACGCACCAAAAAAACAGTTCTGTGATAGCGATACGCTCAAATTATCGTCTAACGCTCCAGCAACAGCCGCCTCACTCTGGAAGACAAGCGCCGCTTCGTTGGGTACCAAACCTCAGCTACCAGTAACCGAAGCAGGTAAATATTTTTTGACATTGACCTACACCGATGGTTGTATGTCCACAGATTCTGTAACGCTGGGTGTTTGGCCTAAGCCCGATATTAAAATCACGGCTTCGACCAATGCACTGTGCGATTTTGACTCAACGCTCCTCAAAGCCACGACCGCAACAGGCTATCAGTACGTTTGGCTCAAAAATGATGTACCTATTTCCAATAAAACAACTTCGCAGTTATATACAAAAACCCCTGGCGAATACAAAGTTCAGGCAATAGATGCTAATCAATGCAAAAACGTGTCAGATTCATGGCTAATCAGGTCGTCTCGAACCAATGTATTGATGGATAGTATTCCCACAATTTGTGATGGTAGCAAAGAGTTAGTCAAGCTCAAAGTCAGTCCCGAAGGTGGCGTTTTTAGTGGTAAAGGCATCAATGGAAATAGTTTTGACCCATCTGTACTTACACCGGGCAGGTACGAAATTACATATACTTTTACTAACAAAGACAACTGCCGCAATGTAGCCAAACGAATAGGGGCGATAGATTCGCAGCCAATAATCGTATTTCCGAATCCAGTACTTAGAATTAGCCCAGGCCAAAGTGTGGCATTACAAAATACCGTTTCGCCTGCCAATGTAAGCTACTCATGGCTACCACCATTGACTTTGGACGACCCCAAAAAGGCCATACCACTCGCCCGACCGACCGACAATACCAGCTACGAGCTAACCATCACTACCGCCAACGGCTGCCAAGCCAAAAGCCGCATCAGTGTTTTGTTTGGAAATTTGCCTTTTGTACCCGATGCTTTTTCACCTAATGACGACGGCCAAAATGACCGTTGGGAAATGTCCAACGCTTCTTTGTTTCCTTCTTTACAAGTCAAAATTTATGACCGTTGGGGGCAATGTATATTCAAGTCAGACGGTTACAGTTTGCCATGGGACGGTTTATATGAAGACAAAAAAGTAGCCCCTGGTGCTTACGCCTACTCTATTGTATATGGCGGAGATATGCCTGGCGAGATACGGGGTACGGTTTGGGTGTTTTATTAGGCCATTTACTTACATCACGCGCCACTCTATTCGCCGATTAAGGCGGCGGTTGTCGTCAGAAATATTAGGCGCAACAGGCCGACTTTTACCATAACCAATGGCCTTGACACGAGTTACTGCAATACCCGACACTGACAGATAATTGACCACACTCTGCGCCCGTTTTTGCGACAATACCAAGTTTTGTTTGTCGTTACCTACGTCATCGGTATGGCCTGATATTTCGAGCTTGACGGTTTTGTTGGCTTGTAAAAACAAAACCAATTGATTCAGTTCGGTTTTAGATTTTTCTTGTAAATCAGCTTTGCCTGTTTCAAAATAAATATTGTTCAAAGTGCCGCTATTGGAAGCCGTCAAAGGGTCGAGCTGTATGTTTAAAGTCAATCCTGTTACTTCGTGTTTTTGAGAATAATCAAACGACAGACTTTTGTAATAACAGCCCTCGGCACTCACATACAGACCCCATTCGCCATCGTTCGGTAGGGTTGTGGCATATTGGCCATTTATATTGTCGGCATTGAGTTTGGCCATGACTTTATTGGTTTTTAGATCAAATAGTTCAATAGTTGCTTTCAATGGTTTTTGGGTTTTTGAGTCCGTTACAGTTCCTTTCAAGACGTTTACAGCTTTTATTTTTTGTTGCAACGATTCAGGCAAAACTACTCTGTATAGTTTTGATAGCCCCTCGTTTTTGAACCCTTTGGTATAGTAAGCGTATTTGCCGTCGGCTGTAATCACCAACGCTACCTGATTGTCGGCAGTGTTGATGGGGTAGCCTAAGTTTTGGGGTAGCTGCCAACCTGCGGCTGTACTGTCGGACATAAAAATATCATAGCCGCCAATGCCTTCGTGGCCTTCTGATGCAAAAAAAAGTGTATGGCCATTGGCATGAATAAACGGCGAGGCTTCGTCATACTGGCTATTGACTATCGTTCCCAGATTTCGGGCTTTTGACCATTGGCCGTTGGTAAGTAATATACTGCTCCATACATCATCGCCACCTTGACCACCAACTCTTTCAGATATAAAATAGAGCGTTTGCCCGTCGGTAGAGAGCGACGGCTGGCGTTCTCTATATGGCGAGTTGATGTTGATACCCAGATTTCGAGGTTTTTCCCACACTTCGCCTATTTTTTGACTGATATACAAATCACAACTACCATAACCGTCCATGCGGTTGCAGCCGGTAAAAACCAGTGTACGGCCATCGCCCGAGATAGAGCCTGCGCCTTCATTGCCCAACGAATTGATATTGGGCGATACCGAAATAGGTTCAATCCAGCGCCCATTTTTGAGCTTAGTAATATATAAATCTTCGTTATTGCCACCAATCAAAGTAGTAAAGAGTAGCGTTTCACCGTCGGCAGTGAGGCTCGGAAAATACTGCTCTCGTTGTTTATTTACGGTATCTGATAGTACCTCTGGGCTAATTTTGAGTGGATTCAATATTGCTTTTTCACCATTCTGACAGATTTCTAATTGCCGTTGCACTCGTTTGAAAGCCGCTGACTTAGGTTTTAAAAATAATATATAATGGTCTAAATAAGAACGAGTTAGCGCATAGTCTCCAGCCTGAATGTGGTACTGGATTAGTTTTTGATAAGCAGGAACAAGCGCAGGTAAATTGGGCGATAGCAATACGGCTTTACGAAAATAGGTCAAGGCTTGTTGAGATTGTGAAAAAGTATCAAAAAATTGACCCCGCTTAAAGTACGCCTCGGCATAAGTACTGTCAATGGCTATGGCTTCGTCCATCAACAAAGCGGCACGTTCTAATCGTTGCTCATTGAAGGCTTTGATTCCTTTTTCAAATACTTCGATGGCTTTCTTGTTTTGTGATTGGGCAGTAGAAATAAAAAACCAAAGGACTATTATCAAAAAAATTGGACTGCTGTTTTTATATTTCAAGTACATGAGATAACAGTATAGATTGAAAGTAAAAAACGAGTTGACAGGTCTTTAATTGTCAATATTACCCAAAACAAATGAAAAAAATACTATTCCTGCTGCTTTGCCTGAGCAATTTTGTTTTTGGGCAATCTAAAATTGATGTTCAAAAAGAATTTCAGTTAGCCGCCAAACAATATGAAGGAATGTTGGCCGCCCATGCCGACGTCACGCAATTTCCACAATCGTCAATGCCCGACGGCTCGCCTCGCAACATGAAATCTGATTGGTGGTGTAGCGGTTTTTTTGGAGGTTCATTATGGTTTTTGTACGAACAAACAAAAGATAACAAATGGAAAGAAGCCGCTCACCGATGGACGATGGCCGTGGCCAAAGAGCAGTACAATACCAACACTCACGACTTGGGCTTTATGCTCTATTGCCCCTTTGGCAATGGTTACCGACTAACACAAAACGCTGAATATAAAGCCATTATGCTCAATGGTGCTAAGTCGTTGGCTACACGGTTTAACCCAAAAATTGGCCTCATCAAGTCGTGGAATAGTTTGAAGGGTGGCTATAATTATCCTGTCATAATCGACAACATGATGAACCTCGAATTGTTGTTTTGGGCGGCAGAGCAGTCTAACAATATGGACTTATACAACCTCAGCATAACCCACGCCGACAACACCATCAAGCACCACTACCGCCCCGACAACAGCAGCTATCACGTGGTGTGTTATGATTCTGTTGGCAAAATATTGGCAAAAAAAACACACCAAGGCGCAGCCGATGAGTCGGCCTGGGCAAGAGGCCAAGTTTGGGGAATGTA
>JAYVJH010000396.1:0-1715 GCA_043769455.1 Runella sp.
TATGACCGAAGCCCAAGAAAAAGTCTATGAAGAAACCAAGTCGTTTTATCGTAATTTGATATTGGAACACATCGAAGAAAAAGGTATTTCTAAATCGCAAATCATTGTTTTGCAGGGACTTACCAAACTCAGGCAGTTGGCCAACCACCCCAAAATGATTGATAGCGACTATGAGGCAGGTTCGGGAAAATTGGACGAAGTGTTAGAAAAGTTAGAAACCATTGTAGCCGAAAAACATAAAGTGCTGGTATTTAGTCAGTTTGTCAAACACTTGGATATTGTCAGAGGCTACCTCGATAAAGTGCAAACTAAATATGCCTATCTGGACGGCTCAACGGTCAATCGGCAAGCACAAGTTGAGTTGTTTCAGACCGATGAAAGTACGCAAGTTTTTTTGATTTCACTCAAAGCAGGTGGCGTTGGACTAAACCTCACCGCCGCCGACTATGTGTTTATACTTGACCCTTGGTGGAACCCTGCCATAGAAGCACAAGCCATTGACAGAGCGCATCGAATAGGACAAGATAAAACGGTTTTTACCTATAAATTTATAACTAAAAACACGGTCGAAGAAAAAATATTGGAACTACAACGAGGCAAACAAAAATTATTTAATGACCTCATTACCAACGAAGAAGGGTTTGTAAAGTCTCTTAGCCGAGACGATGTGCTGGGGTTGTTGTCGTAGTTATTGACGACTGTTAATAATCTGTTCGATTTCTTCTTCGGTTTGTTTTGCAATTTTGGCTATCTGACCAATCGGCACACCTTCATTATACATCTCAATAATCATTTCTATTTTTCCCTCTATTTTTCCTTCTATTAGTCCTTTTGCCATACCTGTTTCTGATGCTTCTTGTAGTTCGTCTTGTATCTCAATCTTTCTATTGTACTGATAGCTTGCTAAATCTCGAAGGTCTTTGATGTAATATTGGTATTCTTGGTATTCGTCATCGGTCATTTGTAGTTGCGCCATTTTAACTTTGGCGGCAGCTAACCCTTTGGCGGTAAAATTGTCTTTCACCGCTCCTGTTTTCAAAAAATATATCCATTCGTCCAATTTATCGTTGATTTTTTCATTAAACTGATCGACTTTTATTAGATAATATTCAGGAAAAATTTGGTGTACTTCTGATTTTGAGTAGAGATCTTTTTGTTTTAATGACAAGCCCAGCATATCGCCTTTATGAATACCCACAAAAGCATTTTTGCCATGATATACATAATCCTGCCCTTGGCCTAAGTCAAAATAGGCAATGGTAATAGAGATGATTTTTTTTATTTCTGAATAAGACGCTCCCGCCGTCATGTTTTCGACAATAGCTTTGGACGTACCGTATAAAATTCGGTGCAAATAGTCAAATTCTTTACTGTTTTGAACTTCAATAATGACCAATTCGCCCTTAGAATCTTCTGCCAAAATATCTACTCGGTTGTGTTTGTCGTTCTTGCGGTCTTTATTACTTTCGCTATCTTTGATGCTCTGAATAAGTACGTCTTCGCCCAAAAGTTCTGACAAAAACCCCTCTAAAATATCATAGTTGGCTTTGTCTCTGAACAATTTTTTCATTGCCCAGTCAAATCGTATCAATTGTTTTGATTCTCTCATATTTTAAAAATCTTAGATTCAAGTAATAAATGCAACTAACGAGGTTATCACAGAACATTTAATTGAAAGACAAAGAAGAAGCGAACTTCCTCCTTGTCTTTACTAA
>JAYVJH010000397.1:0-3446 GCA_043769455.1 Runella sp.
TTCCTGTTGCGACACTTCAGACTCAAGTGCTGATTATGTCCTTATTGCAAAGTTAGAAAATGCTCCTGCAGACTATGGAAATGGCGCACTTTTTTTTAAAAATGGCTTTATTGTTAAAGAACTCAAAATTAAGTACCCACAACGGAGCGTACCCCTGTGCGAACACCCTGATAATATTCTAAAAATAAAAGGTTTATCAGCAACTACTAACTATAACGACTATGCTAATACCCCTTATAAGTATAGAGTATGGGGGCGTGTTTTTTGGGCGAGAGGGTATGCAAGTACTACAGGAATAGCAATTTTGCGTTCACAAATTGACAGAATTGAAAAAATCAACTAAAACAAAAAAGACATGAAAAAGATATTATTTATCGTATTGCTATTAGTCTATGGGGGGGGGGCGAGTATTATCACAAAGCCATAATCCCAAGTACTTACGAGAAAAAGATGGCACTTTCCAGCAAATAGCCAAAGAAATGACTCCCAGCGGCTGGATAATTTTTAAAGACGAAGCCAAAGTAAATGCGGCTACGTTTTTCGCTACCTATGCAACCAATCTCGGCATTGGCCAACACTATGAGTATCAACTAACAAAAGACGAAACCGATAACCTCAAGATTCGTCACCAACGCTACCAGCTTTATTACAAAAAAACACCCGTAGAAGGATCCGAGTTTTCGCTACACTCCCGAGATGGTATATTATTGACCGCACACGGACGTATTGTAGAAGATATGGATTTTGATTTGTCTAAACCTATGCCCGAACAAAAAGCCTTGGACTATGCCCTGACTGACAAAGGGCTATCGAAAGCGGATTTTAAAGGGCAGCAAAAACCACCACAAGGCAAATTGGTATTAGCCCAATTAGACGAAGATTTTTCTAAATCAAGCTTCAAAATTGCCTATGCCTTTGATGTGTATGGGACACGTGGAAGTTTGGACGTACACACCGTATATGTAGATACCTCAGATGGTAAAATTCTCAAACGCATTCCTTTAGTGTTACAATGTTTTGGCATGATATGTAATCATACCGACAAAAAACACATCGAAACGTTGAATGACCCTGCGCTAATAACAAATAACAATTTTCTTGTAGGCTCTACTTTTACTCCTCGTTTCAATAATACTACAAACCGATATGGGGGACAGCAGAACTTTGAAACAGAAAATAACCCTAATGGGCCTGGATTGCGCCTGTCTATGAATAATGGAGCGAATTTGGGCGCTTTGATAACGCGCCGAAATGCGAACAATATAATCAGTTCAAACCGAGAGAATATTTTTAATGGAAATGGTGATGTAATAAACCCTAATACGACTTGGGGTATCAACGAACAAAACACAACTACAGCACATTGGGCATTGCAGAGGGCTTTTCAATATTTTAACAACAACTATGGCCGTAATGGGACAAGTAACGATGGTTCTATTGCCCGCATGATCATAGATGCAAATGAAACAGGTAATTATTGGACTCGTAATTCAAGGGTAATAAGTATTGGATTTACCCCTTCATCAACGAGTAGTTTCGACCCTAATTTAAATAATTCATTTGTTGCCTTAGATGTAATAGCCCACGAATATACGCATGGTATAGTAGAAGCTACTGCTGGATTGAGCGGTCTTGGTCAAGCAGCCAGTCTCAATGAGGGTATTGCTGACATTTTTAGTGTTGTGATAGAACGGAGTGTATTACCCAATACTTGGAATTGGACACTTGGTGAAGATACTTGGACTATAAGAAATTTAGAAAACCCTAAGAACGTATATCCTCCTGGTACACCTGACCCACAACCAATACGATTTGGACACGATAATGACACAGATTGGTATAATGGTAATACATCTCATCGTAATAGTGGTGTATTGAATCGTTGGTTTTATGCAATCTGTACAGGCAATAGAATTAACGGATTGACGATGACCCCTATTTCTTTTGAACGAGCCGCAGCAATCGTATACAGAGCCTTATCGGTTTATTTACAAAGCTCGTCTGTTTACGGTGATATGCGTAATGCCACTGTGCAGGCAGCTACAGATTTGAACAATGGCGACCCCTGCGCTTATGAACCTTTTGCTGTAGCCACTGCTTGGGACGATGCCAATGTGAATGGTTTTACCTGCATCAACAGTTGTGATTTTAACCTCACAGCCACGAGTTTCAATTCAAATCCTGCTTGTGGTGCGGCCTTTACCCTCAATGCTGCCTGTTCGGGCGCAAATTGCGGTGGCGTTAGCTATACTTGGACAGGGGCAGGTGGCGTAAGAAACGGTCAGCAGGTAAGCTATAATGCTCCTACTTCAAACGGTAGCTATACCTACAACCTAACGGCTTCTCGCTCGGGTTGTTCAAACAAAACGGCCAGCGTTACTGTCAATGTTACGAGTTGTGGCAGTGGCTCATCGTGCGCCAACACGGGCAGCATAAGCTACGACCGTTGGAATAACATTGGTGGCGGCAATAGTGTCCAAGACCTACGCAACAGCACCAACAACCTACAAAATGCCCCCACGGTCAGCCAAAACCTCAGCGTTTTTCAAGCACCGAGTAATGTGTGTGATTATTGCGGTACACGCATCAGAGGTTATGTATGTCCGCCTACAAGCGGCAGCTATACCTTTTGGGTAGAAGGCGATGATAACACCGAGCTATGGCTCTCTACCACCGACCAACCCGCCAACGTCCAGCGCATAGCCTATCATAACGATTGGACGGGGTCGCTGGAATGGAGCAAATACGGCACACAACAGTCGGCTCCCATCAACCTACAAGCAGGGCAACGCTACTACATCGAGGCGTTGGTCAAAGAAGGGGGCGGGGGCGATAACTTGGCCGTAGGCTGGCAGCTACCCAATGGTACTTTGGAGCGACCTATTTCCAGTAGTCGCATTATTCCGTTTGCGGGTGTTTCAAATCCGCCGCCACCACCACCGCCACCAACCACTGGCTGCGCTTCGGGCAATTTTGGCGGCCATTTGGACGTAGCCAACTGCAATGTTTTTGCTGGTTGGGCGTTAGACCATAACAACTATGGCCGCACGGTACGGGTCAATATTTTTGTAGATGGCCTATTTGTAGATTTTGTAATGGCCACTCAAGACCGCCAAGATTTAGCACAAGCCTTTGGCAATCCTGCCGCCGCACCTCACGGCTGGACGTACACCGTACCTGCTAATGCCAGTTGGCGAAATGGTACAAACCGCAACGTTACAGCCCGCATCTGTGGGGCAACGTCTGATTTGGGCAATACGCCCCAGACCGTAAACTGCACAGGTGGTAGCGGTACACCACCGCCACCGCCACCACCACCTACGACTTGCGCTGGGGGTAATTTTAACGGCCATTTTGATAGTGGCAACTGTGGCGTTTTTAATGGCTGGGCATTGGATATGAACGACTATGGCCGCACGGTACAAGTCGAGATACGGGTTGATGGT
>JAYVJH010000398.1:0-3466 GCA_043769455.1 Runella sp.
GTACCATTCGTTCTGTCATTGATACGCTTCTCAAAAGAAAACTTGAGGTACTCCCATACCTCTCTCAAATTATCAAATTACAACCTGAGTAGTAACCAATTATTTATTCAGTCGCAGCGGCGAACCGTCATTCACAACTCTACATTATTACTTAAATTGCCCCATGTAATTGAGCTAATTTTACCAACGTACCAATATACTGATTACAAGCACATTATACAAAAAATAATAGCGATTAAATATACGGAACTCCTTACTAAAAAAGCATTCGTAGATTGATTCTATAGCTTTTTGGAAGACACCAAAAAAAATCACACATTACGCACCAAACATTTTGGTATAAAATTTGCAATACTTTATGTAATCACAGTCGTAGTGCTATACCTCAAAAATATATTACTATGACTACTCTAACTCATTATACTTTATAATTTATTGGTTATCAGTTCATTAAACTATAACACTTACGCTCGTAAGCCCCAATAAAATAATTAAAGTAACTTCATAAAACATTTTGGTGTAATTTTTGATAAGCGATTTTTTTCGCTTATCACGATTCAATTTATTACGTTTTACGCCGCATTTTCATTTTTACAAATAAATTCTATGCTTTCTCATGAAAAATCTATTTTTCTTTTCAAACAAATTAACGAGCCGAGTATTGGTGTTGGCAATACTGACACTCGTTGTCATGTATTCATCGTTAATCACTACCTATGCCCAAGTCTCTGGTGTTGTTTTCCGAGACTATAACGCCAACGGTACAAGGCAAACAGTGGCCCCTACCATAGAGCCAGTAGTAGCTGGTATGGTAGTGAACGTGTACAATGCGGACGATGTACTTATCGCCTCCTACACCTCCACCGCAGCAGGTACTTACACCATTCCAGCCACTGGTACTGTATATAATGGCACACCAGGCTCTAATACTGGTTTTGTGCCAAGTGGTGCGCCAGTTAGGGTAGAGTTTATTACCCCTGCAAACACTGTAGATTTTACATCTGCATCGGGTGCAAGTTACGGCTCATCTGTACAGTTTGTGAGCGGTGGGGCTACTAATATCAATTTTGCTCTCAACAATCCAGGTGATTATTGTCAAACCAATCCGCCAATTTCCACTGCCTGTTATGTAGTTGGCTTGGGAGCAACAAACGAGAATGCCGTGGTGTCGTTGCCCTACAATTCTTCTGGGCAGAGTGCAACTGCCAAAAGTATGCTCAATACCAAAACTGCCACATTAGGAGCTACTTGGGGTATAGCTTATCAGGGTTCTACATCATCTCTGTTTGAATCTGCATTTATGAAACGTCACTCTGCCTTTGGTACAGGCGGCACTGGTGCTATTTACCTCACCAATAATGCCAACGTTCCAGCGTCGTCATCGAGCCAACTTTATATAAATCTCAATGGTTTGAGCGTCAATAATATGTCCATGGGTGGCAGTACAACAATTAACACGGGTATTGACCCTCACCAAACAAGCGATTATAACAAGGATGTAACCGCTACCAACACTACTTCGCCATTTACCCCATTCGATGCAGTTGGTAAAATGAGTTTTGGCGGCATGAGTCTTTCCGAAGACGGCTCTAAGCTATACGTTGTTTCTTTGAATGACAAATTATTGGTAGAAATCAACATCGGAAATCCCAGAAAACCTGCTGGTAGTATTACCGCAGCCGATGTGAAAGTCTGGGATATTCCTGCCTCAGGCTGCACTGGTGGTCAGTACCGCCCATTCGGAGTAAACTTCAACCGTGGTAAAGTGTATGTAGGTGTAACCTGCGACGGAGCCACTTCATTTAGTCGAAATGATCTAAAAGCCGTAGTATATGAATTAGACCCAATAGGCAATAGTTTCAATCAACAAATTTCTTTCCCGCTCAATTATGACAGAAAAACTGCCTGCTCTGATGATGGACGAGACGGAAACTGGTTAGCTTGGACAGATACTTACAATAACACCAATAAAAGCATAAGTGGTGGAAGAACAACGCTAACCTCTGACTTTGTTTCCATACCCCAAGCGTTGGTATCTGACATAGACTTTGAAGCTGACGGTAGAATGATTATAGCCCTTATGGATAGGTCTTCCCATCAGTCAAGGCACGGCGGAGAGGACTCATTTGGAAACTGTTGTATGTTTCCTGTTTTGAAGTCAGACCTGCTTATGGCTGGCAAATGTGGTACTGGTACACCTGCTGGAATGCCCTACACTTTAGAAAACAACGGGGTAGTTTGCGGTGGTTTTACAGGGACTACGGGTTCTAACCAAGGTGTTTTGGGCGGTAAAGAGTTTTATCAAGACCAATCGCCTGGTTTTAATCAACATTGCGAATCTACACTGGGCGGGATTGCTGTTTTGCCAGGTACTAATGAGGTAACAACTGGCATGATGGATCCATTCACTGTTTTTTCTCAGGGTATATCTTGGTTAAACAATACCAATGGAACCATAAAACGTAACTACGAAATTGTACCAGATGGCGCAGGAGCCTTCGGAAAGGGATCGGGCTTGGGCGATATTGCTATTATGTGCAGTTCAGCCCCTATTGAAATAGGCAACCGCTTATGGAACGATGCCGACAAAGATGGTATTCAAGATGCCAATGAAGCGGGTATTGGTGGCGTAGTTATTGAGTTGGTAAACAGCGCAGGTATTGTGGTAGGTACATCAACTACTACCAGTACTGGTAGCTATTATTTCAATGCCACCAACGTAACAGACACCATCGGTATAGCCAAACCAAATATTTTGGGGCCACAAGCAATTAGCAATTATACAATCCGTATTAGTTCTACCCAGTTTACGGGTGGTTTGGGAACGGGGACGTTGGCTAACTTACAACTTACTCAAACAGATGCCGTGGGTGCTGGATTAGCTGATTTTTCTGACAATGATGCTTCGGTCGTTGCAGGCTTGGCTCAAATTGCATACACTACTGGCAACTATGGCGAAAATAACCATACGCTTGATTTTGGTCTAAAATGTTATGTTGCTCCACCAACGGCCACAGTCGTTCAACCAACTTGTTTGATAGCCACAGGGACAATCACCGTAACCACCCCAACGGGTGCAGGTTTGCAATTTAGTTTTGATAACGGAATAACTTACGGAACTTCGGCAACGTCGGGCGCATTGACGGCAGGCACCTACCAGGTAAAAGTACAAAGTGCAGCAGGTTGCGAATCAGCGGCCACGCCAATAGTTATTAACGCCCAGCCAAATACACCAGCCGCACCAACGGCCACCACGGTTCAACCAACTTGCTTGGTAGCGACTGGAACAATCACCGTAACCGCCCCAACGGGAACAGGTTTACAGTTTAGCTTTGATAATGGCATAACCTACGGAACTTCGGCAACATCGGGCGCGTTGGCTGCTGGTACATACCAAGTCGTAGTGAGAACTGCCGACGGTTGCGAATCAGTAGCTACGCCAATAGTTATCAACGACCAGCCAGCC
>JAYVJH010000399.1:0-5689 GCA_043769455.1 Runella sp.
GTACCATTCGTTCTGTCATTGATACGCTTCTCAAAAGAAAACTTGAGGTACTCCCATACCTCTCTCAAATTATCAAATTACAACCTGAGTAGTAACCAAATTTTTTGTCGTAGCCAAAGTCTTCTGCCGTTTCACGCAGGGCTTCGATTCTGTCAATAGCCAAATTTTGAGGTGCTTGTTTGCCGTTTTCCCAGCCTATCAAAAACCAGCGATTGTTGTATTCTTTGAGTAATACAGGAAAAAAGTGCCGCTGATATATATTACTTCCAAACGGCTTGTAGTCAATTCTCATGAACTGTTTTTTGAGAATATATTGGTGAATTTTTGGCAGGTGTACTTTACCTTTCAGTTCTACATTTTCAAAATCAATAAAACTACTTTGCTCGGCATCTGTTACCGAAATTCGCTGCTCCAAACGAAGTAAAATATCTTCTAATCCTACAAACTCTTTATTTTTGGCTATTTGCCGCAACAAGCCCAAGGCTTCGTTGAGCGAACCATAATAACTATCGTCAAGCATTCCAAAAATTGAAAATGGCTCACTGTACCGATACGTTTTTTGACTTGGCGGAATCTCTGCGCCCATCACTCGCAAATCTTGTATGTCGTTTCTCAAAGTACGGTCTGATATATGTTGGTCTGTTTTTAGGGCAATGGCCGCTATCAGTTCTTGGGCCGTATAACCCTGTGTAGTCCGTAGTTTTTGGTGAATCGTAAAAATTCTGTCCAATCTGTTTTTATCCATTTCCTGATTTATTTTTGATGACGGAACTAATCTTGCCGTCAAAGGTAATTGTTTTGCATCGGCTAAACAAACCAAGAGCCAAAAACCAGTATGACTGAAACCGCTACGACTACTATTTTTGACTTTGTGCCTTTTGAGCCTACCCATCAGCAAGCCGAAGCCTTGTATCGGTTGTCTGAGTTTTTGCATAAAGACTGCACCGCCGATGCTTTTGTGCTAAAAGGAGCGGCTGGTACAGGCAAAACGTCGTTGGTCAAAGCCGTGGTGGACTATTTGAGCGAGCAAAAAGTTTGTACTGTTTTGGCTGCCCCCACAGGCCGTGCCGCCAAAGTGCTGGGCCACAAAACGCAGACCTTGGCACACACGCTGCACCATACGCTGTATGTACCGCTCCCACACGTTCAAAAAGAGGGCGAGGAGGCAATTGACGAGCGGGTCTATATGCGTTTGCGTGAGATTGTGGCTGGGCCGTATAGTATTTTTGTGGTGGACGAAGCCTCGATGTTGAGCGACCAAAACGACGACGACGAACTGTTTTGTACACCCAACTCGCTCCTACACGACCTACTGCGCTTTGTGAAAGGCTGTAATGCCAGTAGCAAAATCGTTTTTATTGGCGACAGCTACCAGCTCAAACCCATCAAGGGCGAGTCGGTGGGCTTAGATGCCGACTACCTACGCAATACCCACCGTCTTGACGTGCAGGAAGCCGAACTCACCGAAGTAAAACGCCAAGACGAGGGTTCGGAGGTGTTGCGTGTCGCTACCGACATTCGGGAACGTTACGAGAGGGGGGCGGCATTGGGTAAACTGCCCCTGCCTGCACTTGGGAGTGTGTGGGCAGCCTTAGATCATTATTGCAGCAGCTACGACCCAGCCCAAATCGACCGCATTGTGATGATTGCGAGTAACCACAAAAACGTAAATTGGTTCAATAACTACGTTCGTAACAAGTTGGGGCTAAAAGGAACGTTGGCCATCGGCGACTTGGTGATGATTACCAAAAATACCATAATTGAGCAACACCAAATCGTAAACGGCGACATGGCCATCGTAGCGGCCATACACGAAGCGACCAAAGTAGCCAACCTGTATTTTAGAAAAGTTACGCTACAACTTACTGGTTATTGGAATGAAACTTATACCATTACACACCAAGTGATGGTCGATACGCTGACTGCCGAAAATGGCAGCATAGCAGCCGAAGCATACCGCAACCTTATAGCCGACCGCATGAGGCAGAACCCTATTTTTAGGAATAATCCTCGCCCTTGGAACGACGAATTTGTAGGAGCATTGCACCTGCGCTACGGCCACGCCCTGACTTGCCACAAAGCACAAGGCGGCGAATGGGACGAGGTGATTATGCACCCGTGGTTCAGAGCAAACGACCACCGATACGCCTACACAGCCATAACCCGAGCCAGAAAACAAGTACTGACATGGCGATAACCAAGCTACAATTAAAAATTGTATATTTGAAAAAAAATGGAAACTATGCAAAACTGGCAAGAACGAATAAGCATTGATTCGGGAATTAGATTTGGTAAACCTTGTATAAAAGGAACGAGGATAACAGTATGGGATATTTTGGGCTGGCTATCAAACGATATGACTCATGAAGAAATAGTAGTCGATTTTCCCAGCCTCACCAAAGCCGATATTTTGGCAGCATTGGCTTATTCGGCACACAGAGAAGAAAACATCAAAATTTTGGTTACTGCCTGATGAAAGTGCTATTTGATGAGAATATTTCATATCGTATTGTCAAGAAATTAAGTCATTTGTTCTCCGATAGTCTTCACGTAAGTCGTTCGGGATTAGCTATGCCTGCACCAGATATGGCTATCTGGAAATATGCAAAACAAAACGATTGTATGATTATTACGTTCGACGAGGACTTTGAAGACTTAGCTAATTTATATGGGTTTCCTCCAAAAGTTATAGTCCTACGGCTTGGCAATAGTTCAACAAACTTAGTGGCAAGTACGTTGTTAGCCAAAATATCAGAGATAGAAACCTTTTATTTATCAGATACTTACGGACTTTTAGAAATTTATTGATCACGAAATTGAGTTAGAAAATCAAGAAATATTTAGTACAAAGACAAACAGGTAATTATCAATCATTTTAATGATGCTGTAAAGCACCTATCACGCTACTTATGCAAACATATTCAGTAGAAATGTTAAACCCGAAGGCTATCAAGTTATTGAATGATTTGGCAGACTTGCAGTTGATTTCTTTGAAAAAAGAAAAGAAAATAGAAAGAAGTAAAACAGAATTGCAAAATCTACTACTAAATGGCCCAACATGGACTGATGAAGAGTATAAAGAATATTTGGAAAACAGAAATAGGGTTTTGAGTTAGCAACCCTCAACACCAAATATTTCAATAGAATTGATAATCTTAAATTGATTAACCCATTATAAAACATGAAATTACAAGGATTTGGATTAGAGAATAAGAACCATTAAAACAAATTTAAACCATTAAAAATACTAAGACACCCACAACATATTGAATTTTGCAAGGCGTTTCGTCTTGTCGTCTATACTTCGGTTTAGACTCAATGTTAGTCCGTTGAGATAAGTACATTTGTAATAAACTATAATGTAAGTACAGTATCAAGTACAATATATTTTTAGAATTTATTATGAATTTATGATAGTCGTACATAAAGAATACGTGGGTGTCTTTTTTTAAAATTTATGATAGCAAGCAAAGAAGAACAAATCAATCAAGAGATAAAAAACCGTTTTGCCAAACTACAAAATGCTGGCCATTTGGTTGATTTGATGAACTATGTTTGTGATCAATGTTTGTATCCAACAGACGACAACGCCGACAAACCAAAGGCCACAATAAAGCCTATTGAACTCAAAACCGTTACATACTATGCCAATTCGCAGCTATCGGCAGACAAAATCTATAAAGAGTTTACGATAAAAAAGAAAAGCGGCGGCGAGCGTACAATCACCGCCCCAATCAAGCACCTGAAGCTCATACAGCGTACTTTGAATGTTATATTGGGTGCTATTTACGAACCCAAAAACTACGTTACGGGTTTTGTGCCGCACAAAAGCATCGTTGATAATGCCAAGGCACACGTAAACAAAAATTATGTGTATAACATTGACTTAGTAAACTTCTTCCCGAGCATAGAGCTACACCGCATCAAAGCTGTTTTGAAATTAGAGCCCTTTTCGTTGAACTCTGTCGAAAGAGAAAAAATAGCTTTTTTGATAGCCCGCCTTTGCTGTAAAGACGGGCGGCTGCCACAAGGCTCGCCTACGTCGCCTGTGTTGTCTAATATCGTTTGCCAGCAACTCGATAGGCGGCTCAATGGCTTGGCTAAGTCGGCCAACTGCCGTTTTACACGCTACGCTGACGACATTACGTTTTCGGCTAATAAAGATGTATTCAATCAGAAATTTAAAACTGAGTTAGAACGAATCATCAAAGAACAGCATTTTGCTATTAACAAAAAGAAAACACGTTTGCAAGGCTTAGGCTACCGCCAAGAAGTAACGGGGCTGATTGTAAATGAAAAAGTAAATGTAACCAAACGCTACATGGGCGAAGTAAGAGCCATGCTTCACAATTGGGGAAAAAGCTACGAGGCGGCAGAACAACGGTTTTTGAAGGCTTATATACCAGCCAAAGGCCACGTAAAAAAAGGTACTCCCAATTTTAAGAACGTACTTTGGGGTAAATTACAGTTTATGAGTATGGTAAGGGGCAAAGACGATGCTTTGGTGATGAAGTACATTGGGGAGTATAAGAGGTTGGATAGCGAGTTTACAAGTAAAAGCGTTCCTTTAATTTGGAAAGATATTGAGCCATTAGAGCCGTTAGACGATGTATTGGAAAAATTTGAAGGTAATATTCTTGATAAATTGGAAAAATTATTGTCTATTTGGAGGGAAGATGGATTTGATGCCGCCATAACAACCAATAGCAATGAATATTAACCATATTGAATTTTTGATGGGTATTGACGAAAGTTTTGATGAGCTTTCAAAACAAAATCCAAAAGAACCCAAAATAAGCAAATTACAAGACAAATTCTATAATTTAGCGAATCGGCAATTTATAAAAAGTGCCTACCGGGGATTACACGAATTGAGCGTTGAGCAGGTCATCAAGAAACAAGCATCAGAGTTTTATAAAATATTTCCCGAAAGTATCAAAAAAGAACTCATTGATACATTTATTGAAATGGAACATCAAAGACGGCGAGATAATTACTTTGAATTTGGTTTTGCAATTTTTAAGCAAGTTGAGTGTTATGTCAACTATCTTTTTGAAGACGGTAAACTGTTTCAATTAATTATAGATGATAGGAAAATAATAATTTTTGGGGGAAAGAAAATTCAAGAAGTAGTCTTAAAATATTACCAATATAATGAAGAAGGTTATGATAAAGAATTCGCAAATTTTTGCCTCACGCCTCTGTACGTAAAAAATCGAGATTTTCAAGTAAAGCTCCGAGTTATTATTGCTCAATCGTACTTTGGGAAAAATAATGAGGGACTTTATAATTTTACTAATTACACATTTCAACAAAAAGCAAGTCCATTTTACGATATTCAACAAATTAGAAATCTCGGACATGGAGGTAAAATAAGTGGGATATTGCAAAAAAAAGCAAATAAACAACCACTGGACTATCAAGAAAAAATAGTAATAGATTCCTACGAAAATAGATACAATAACTACCTCCAATATCAAGGTTTTTTGGCTGATTTTATGAACAAAGTGTCTAAATCACAACCCCAAAAAACTTACTAAAATCTGCTGCCCTACGTCGCCACTTATTTCGGTATGAAACTGGGCGGCGTAAAAATTGTTGTGGTGCAGCATGGCAGCAGGTCGTGTTCAAAAAATGGCTACGCAAGATTCAAGCCAAAACCACCAACTTATTTTTAGGTACACATTAC
>JAYVJH010000400.1:0-15302 GCA_043769455.1 Runella sp.
GACGGGTTCTTGAGTATTCCAGCTTCGGGCGAGTATGCCTATGTAAGCTCAAAACAAAATACGATTGGCGAAGAAGATATTTTTAGATTTAAGGTTTACCCAGCCATGCGCCCCGACCCCGTAGCCATACTGTCGGGGAGTGTGTTAGATGCCGAAACCAACAAACCAATCAAGTCTGACATTGTTACCGACTTGATGAAGGACAACTCAAATATATCGAAAATAGAATACGACCCCGAAACTGGCGAATATAAAATGATTGTTCCCGTCAAAGAAGCCTACCGCCTGACGGCACCCAAAGACGGCTATTTTTCGACAAGCGAAATAGTTGATTTGACCAAAGATAAAAAATTTAGAGACATCAGAAAAAACATACTCCTTGTACCCATCAAAGTAGGCGCAAAATTGGCACTATCCAATGTTATGTTTGAACAAAGTAAGTCAGAGCTACTCACACAAGCACTCCCAGACTTAGACCAGATAGCGACAATGATGCTCAAATACCCACAGATGGAGATACTACTCGAAGGCCATACTGACAATCAAGGCGATTTTAAACTCAATATTCAACTATCAGAAGACCGTGTTTGTGAAGTTCAGAAATATTTGGCTTCCAAAAACATAGACCCCATGCGAGTACAGACCAAAGGCTGGGGCGCAAGTAAACCACGTGCCAATAATCAAACAGAAGAAAGCCGCAAGCGAAATAGGCGAGTAGAATTTACGATTATGAAAATGTAGTTTGTCGCAAAAATGTTTATATTTGTCGTTGTTATTTCTAAAACAATCTAAGTAATGACCGATAGACAACGAATTGACCAATTGGAACTCCTCATGGCTGAGTTTGGCAC
This sequence comes from Runella sp., assembly GCA_043769455.1. Classification (GTDB taxonomy): domain Bacteria; phylum Bacteroidota; class Bacteroidia; order Cytophagales; family Spirosomataceae; genus JAYVJH01. The sequence continues at coordinate 852 of JAYVJH010000400.1, forward strand.
AAAGCAAGACGAGCACTCTGCAATGCACGAAGAACATTCGGCTAAATTGGAACGTATTACCGCCCAAATCAAACGCTTGGAAGCGGCTATCAGTTTTTGTGTCAAGGCCATCGAAAAACAAAGCGATGACGTTCAGTTTTTGCTGAGTAAGCAGGCTGAATTTCAAACCAAACTTGATGATTTGGGGGCAAGAATGGATAAGTTGGAAAGTAAAATGGACAAATTGGGAGCAAGAATGGACAAGTTGGAGGGTAGAATGGACAAGCTGGAGGGTAGAATGGATAGAATGGAAACCAAAATGGATAGCATGGAGGTCAAGTTAGATACTATCATCACTATTTTGAGAAATAAGAATTGAGTAATCTGTAAAACCAATTCTTTATACTGACCCAATGACCCTACCCCGTAAACGAAACGTAACCGCACTCACTGTCAGTTTACTGCTGATTGGTCTGTATTTTTATTTGTGGAATCGCTATGCAATCAATATCCCTAAATGGGACGACCACCCGCTCAAAGGCTTTGTGATAGACTATGACAATGCCTCAAAGATTTCAGACAAAATAGCCTTAATAGTTCGCCAACACAACGAACACCGTATTGGCCTAACTCGGCTGGCTACACTTATAGACTTTAAGATTTTTGGCGAAGTAAACTACAAACACCTCATGCTGTTTGGCAATTTGGCATTAGTGCTGATTTGGCTACTCCTTACTCGTTTTTTTAGACAGACCATCGCCTCTTTTTGGTATGCACTACCCGTTGTAATGTTTTGGTTTAGTTTGGCATTTTGGGAAAACACATTTTGGGGTATGGCATCTGTTCAAAATATGTGGGTTGTTGCCCTGACGTTGTGGAGTTGCTGGATTATTGCCCAAAACGATCGACATTGGGCATGGGGCATAGCAGTAGCAGCAGCAGCATTTTACACAAGTGGCAACGGTGTCTTGGCACTACCGATTGGCTTCATGATATTGGTTTTACAAAAAAACTGGCTTAGAGTAGGGCTATTTATGCTGAGTAGTGCGGTGATATTAGCCTCTTATTTTTATCATTTTCAGACTCCACCTGCCAATATTAACACTGTTTTCGACTTTAAGATATTTATCAAAGGCTATCTACTTTTGTGTGGCTCTCTGGCCGAAGGCTTGCCATTTAGCCAGCCACAGCAAAGCCTGCTCTGGGTGGGTTTTTTGACATTGTTTGTGAGTTTTTGCTTGCTCTTGTATATATTTCGTAGCTATGTTACCAAGCAATTACAACTATCGGCCTATGATTCGTTTTTTTTGGGAGTAACCCTTTTTGCCCTGCTCACTATCGGAATCGTGTCTTACTCTCGGGCTAGTGTTGGGCTACATTTTTTGCTCACAAGTCGCTACAAACTCTACTCGGCTTTACTTTTTAGTCTCAATTTTGCCTATCTGATTACGCTCGTCAGCCCCAAATTTAGAGATGCACTCACGGCTACCTTTTTGGTCGCTACTGGGTACTTATACGTTTGCAATCAACATTACCATCTTTACGATACTATTCAGCTACGCAAATACCTCATTACAAGCCACTTCAATGCTTATAACGAAGCCACAACCCCGCAAAAAACACAAGTATATCATACACCAAAGTTATTTACAGACAAACTTCCGCTTGTTGAATTTGATAGCTCTCAAAATCAAAAACCTTGTGCAATAACCAACAATCAATTGGTTTTGGCACAACCCAACTACCGACTTCGTGATTGGCGTGATGGAGGCTTGTATCTGTATTTGTACAATAACAAAAGACGTTATTTGTTTCCGACTAACCAAGCTCGCAAACACTCTTTTAGAAATGTATTGAACTATAACCGTTTTTTTATCAAAGGCTCGACCGTAACCGTGGACGGCTCGGAAGTAGAACCTGGCCAATACCAGCTTCAATGGGTCAACTATTCGGGCAAATCGCTAACTCTTGCGCCAACCAGCTGCCTGACCGTTGGCTTTACGTCGGTTGTTCAAAAAGAAATTAAAAAAAACTGGTAATACATGACTGCAATTCACAAAAACGAAGAGTATTTGGTACAATTAGACGGACTTCGCTTTTTGGCCGTTACCCTGGTTCTCTTTGACCATTGGCTTGCCGACATCAACGAACTGGCTTTGGGTGCAATGGGCGTTAATATGTTTTTTGTATTGAGTGGTTTTTTGATTACTCGAATATTACTAACCAGCAAATCAAAGACTTATGGCCAGCCTTCGGGCTTGACCACCTACCTCAAAAAGTTTTATATCAGACGCACGCTTCGTATTTTTCCAATATATTATTTTTCAATTTTTGGTCTTTGGTTGCTCAATGACTCATCGGTTCGAGATAAATTGGGCTGGAACTTACTCTATGCCAGCAATATCTACATAGCTATATACCAAAAATGGCTTGGAGTAACTGACCATTTCTGGTCGTTGGCCGTCGAAGAGCAGTTTTATGTGTTTTTCCCTCTGCTTATATTTTTTATTCCAAAGCGATTTATCATACAATTTTTTGTAGTATTGATAGCAATTAGTATTGGCGCAAGGTTTGTATTGGAGTTTACTGGTGCCGACTGGAAAATCGCCTATGTAACCATGTTTACTTGTTTAGACGCCTTTGGTCTGGGTGCAATTATGGCTTATTTGTTTTTGTATAATCAAGATTTTTTCAGAAAGTTATTTTCAAACAAATATCTACTTGTAGTTAGCTTATTAGTATTTATTGCCAATACTTACATTCGCAAAACCTACTGGCCACAGCACAATATGCTCAACGAGCGATTTATTCCATCGGTGTTTTTCTTTTTCTTGATTGGTGGCGCAATTATTGGCTATCGAGGCTGTCTCAAATGGCTTTTAGAAAATCCCGTAAGTAGTTATCTGGGGCGTATTAGTTATGGTATTTATGTTTACCATAATTTTGTTTATAACTATTACCACAAAATCGAAGGGAGTCCGATTATCAAGTTTTTCAATACATTTCCACAAATAGAACACACGCCCGCCCTACGATTTATATTTTTGTTTGTGGTAACGATTTGTATAGCCAGTGTGTCTTGGTATATTATCGAAAAACCCATCAATGCGCTCAAAGACAGGCTGGCCTAAATCAACAGTCTAAAAGTCTTGCTATCACGGTCGGGTAGTGGTGGTGTTCCAAAACGTGAACTCTGCTGGCTACGTCGTTGGCGTTATCGGTCGGTAATATGGAGCAAGAAGCCTGAAAAATAATTGCACCATCGTCATAATGTTCATTTACATAATGAATCGTAATACCGCTTTCAGTCTCGCCAGCCGCTACAACGGCTTCATGGACGTGATGCCCGTACATACCCTTACCGCCAAACTTAGGCAATAGTGCTGGGTGAATGTTTATGATTTTGTCAGGAAATGCCCTGACCATGGACTGCGGTACTAACATCATAAAACCAGCCAAAACAACCAAATCAATTTTTTGATTTTGAAGTAGTTGGACTATTTTTAGAGAATCTACAAAGAGCTTTTTATCAAACAACACCACTGGAATTTGTAACCGTTTGGCTCGCTCAATGACCCCAGCCGTTGAGTTGTTAGTCAATATTAAGGTTACTTCAACCTGCTTATTTTCTAAGAAATATTCGACTATTTTTTCAGCATTTGTACCAGAGCCAGAAGCAAAGATAGCAATTTGTTTTTTATTCATTTTTAGGTTAAAGTCAGTTGTATGTTACAGTAATTACTTGATTGTCAGAATATTATTTTGTTTTTTTATTATGCCAATTATAAGATAGCAACAAAACTACAATAATTAAGACTATCAAAATTGCGATAATATACACAAAAAATAAAAGAAAGCCGTAATCATATTTAGTCATCAAACCTTTTCAGATTTTTATAATTCATTGAAAAGAATCATAAAAATCAGGTAGTCCTACCTTTGTAAGGCTGTGTTGCAGGTGAAAACACCATGCAACGGCATTCTGAGCATTACATTTATAGGACTACCAAAAATCAATGTCTTGGTTCACAGATAAAATTCGTATCTTCATTTTTTTATAACCTGAATGTTAAGAACTTAAGTACTTATTCAAAACTAATACGGTATTTTAATTTTTATAACTTACTGATTAACAGCATTGTATTTAACTCACGACACCGTACTATATACTCACGACTACTTAAATGAAAAAACTTGTAATAATTGGGGCTGGAACGGCTGGTATGGCTTGCGCCATTAGTGCTGCTGAGTGTGGTGCAAAGGTAACGGTCATAGAAAAGAGTAACATTGTGGGTGGTACATTACACGTAACGGCTGGACACATGAGCGCAGGCGGAACAATACGGCAAGCCGAACGACAAATAGTGGACTCGCCCCAGCAACACTTCGATGACGTGATGCGAATTTCAAACTACACCGCCGACCCTACCATCGTCAAACTCGCTACCGAACTTGCACCCAAAACTATTGACTGGCTGCAATCGCTCGGCTTTCCGTTTGAAGCCGATACTCCAAAATTTATTTACGGACACACACCTTACCAAACACCCCGAACTTACTGGGGAACAACGGCTTACGAAGGTACAGAAATAAAATGGGCTGGCTCGGCTATCTATGAAACCATGCTACCACTTTGGGAAAAATATGTGGACAATGGCCAAATAGAAATACACCTCAATACCAAACTCACCAAAATTGTTAGAAATCAAGGAGGCGAAGTGATGAGCATAGAAATATATAAATCTAACAATAATTCATTCTACATTCTACATTCTACACGCTACATTTTGACTACTGGTGGATATGGCTCAAATCACGATTTTTTCAAAAAAGTAACTCCCGCAGACTGGCCTCGACTTGTTTCGACTGCCCGAGAAACTTCAACTGGCGACGGAATCATAGCGGCAATGGAAGCAGGTGCCAAGTTTCATAATGCCGACAAGCACACGGCTACTTTGGGCGGTCTGGAACTCGAGCCCAACAGTGGGCGTACTGACTTCTGGAAAAACTGGGCAAGAGTTTCTAATTCTATCGACCGAAAACCTCGTGAAATATATGTAAATGCACAAGCCCAGCGGTTTATGGACGAAAATCAGCCAGACCCCGACACCCGTGAAAAAGCCGTAGAAGCACAGACCGACAAAAAAATGTGGTTGATTTTTGACGAAAAGGCACTTAACGACAACGGCGGCTGTATAGTACCACAATGGACAACTGAAAAATTAAAACAAGAAGCCCAAAATCAAAAAGCAGTTTGGGTTGCTGATTCTGTCGAAGAATTGGCACAAAAAATTGGATTAGACCAAATATGCCTTTCACAGACCGTTAGCCAATTCAATGGTTTTGTAGCCAATCAAAAAGACGATGACTTTGGCCGACTATACTTACAGAACAGTATCGAAGTTGGCCCTTTTTATGCCATCTTGACGTACTGTTTTTCGTTGGTAACATTTGGCGGACTGGCTACCAATGCAGAGTTACAAGTGTTAGACACCGACAACGAGCCTATTCCAAACCTTTACGCTGCTGGCGAAATATTGGGTGGTGGCGTAACTTGTGGAAATGCCTTTGTGGGTGGAATGTTCGTAACGCCCGCACTTAGTTTTGGGCGATATTTAGGCAATAAATTGGGGCAAGACATTTGATAGTCTTGCCCCAATTTGCCCTAAATATTACAGAACTATTTTTGTAAATTACTTATTTCGGCAAGGTCTTGAGGTGGGGCCAGCCACATTTGTGCTTTTTCGTTGAGATATTTCTTAAAAACTACCGAAGGCAAATCGTCGATTTTATCTACCCGATAACTCACTAAGTGAATAATGCCCTTGCCACCACCTATGGCCGCTGGTAAGTCGCCATAACGCTCCCATGTAAGTTGGTATTTTTCTTTGGTGGTTTTCATAGTTGGGCTATAAAAAAAATCGTAATTTTCGTAAGCCTCATATTTGCCTCGTGGACTTGTAAAATCTAAAAACACGGGTGCCGTAAAGATATAATTACCACCCAACTGCCTAACCGATATGCTTTCGCCTGGGCCCATTTTGGCTATTTTTGCACCAGCGCCTTGTTCCACGTACGTTCTGAGTTTACCGTTTTTGAGTAAATACGTTATTTTTTGATAGGGGTATGCGATTGGTTCTAATTTTTGACCGTTGCCTTCTGTAATGATTTCATTTGTATTGATGTCGTGATAAGTAAAAGTCTTGCGATTGAGTTGTATCACGCTGTCTTTCGACACTTTGAGTACCTTGCCGTGGTCAATTCCCTCCATTCTGGCTACCAACTTACCACTCGGATACGAGTAAACTTCCCCCTGACACCACCATATTGCATTAGTCTTACCGTCGCCAACACGCATCTGCACCCACGAGTCAAAGATTGATTGATTCCATTTCATTTCTTGCGCCCGAACGGACACTGAGGTGCATATTGCAAAAAAAAGTAAAGCTATTCTTTTCATGGTTATTGTTGTTTTGAATATTTACGATTTATTAACTCTCTCTGACCATCAAAAAATCTATAAAGTCTATCAATGGTTGTTTGCGGTTTTGAGTTATTGGTAATTGTTTAATGGTTTCAAATCCAGTTGCAAAGTACTGATTTATTTTTATTTCTGTCAATTTATCTATCTCTAATTTTGAAAACAAAGCCGTAACAGCTCTCACTTTTTGGTCTGTATCAAAGTCAGTTGCTGCCAGCCAGCCGTCCAGTTCTGTTCTGTCGCTGCCAGTTGCTCGTTCGAGGGCCTCGATGAGCAAAAAAGTTTTTTTGTTTGAAATAATATCTCCGCCTACTTGTTTACCAAATTTATCGGGGTTGCCATATACGTCCAATAAGTCATCTTTGAGTTGAAAACCAAGCCCCATATTTACGCCTGCTTCGTAGAGTTGCTGGGTTGTGGTTGTATCTGCACCTGCAACGATTCCACCCAATTCGAGTGCAAAGCCCAACAACACAGACGTTTTGAGCCGTATCATGTTTAGGTATTCGGCTTCGGTTACGTCCCAGCGAGTTTCAAAGTTCATATCTAACTGCTGCCCTTCGCATACTTCTGCCGCTGTTTTATTAAATCTACCAATAACCCGAGCCAACTGGTCGGTCGGTACATCGAGCAGTAGTTCGTAGGCATTGACCAGCATCACATCTCCCGAGAGTATGGCAATGTTATTGTTCCATTTTTGGTGTACTGTTGGCTGCCCTCGTCTTAGCGGGGCTTTGTCCATAATGTCGTCATGCATCAACGAAAAATTATGAAAAACCTCAACCGCCGCTGCTGCTTTGAGCGACTTTTGCCAGTTGTCAGTAAACAAGTTGGCGGCAAGTACCGTTAGCAATGGCCGCAAACGCTTACCTCCCAACGACATAATATACCGAATAGGGTCATAGAGTTCGGCAGGTTGTTGGCCATATTCGATTTGAGAAACTTGTAGCGTAATCGCTTTTAAAAAAGGCTCGAAGGACATTAAAGGTAGATATGAGATGTTCGGCATATTTGCTCGAAACAAATATAGAATAACAAAAGCTAAATAACTTGTTAAGAACGAAAAAATTTTTGAAATTCATCACAAATCAAAGATACCTATTTTAAACCATACCACAATTACCATATCTTGGCACGTAAGTCGTTGTTTATTATACCGTGTAACTATTCATAAAAACACTTACCCTTTGTACTTATTACACGCATTGTACTTAACTCACGACTCCTTAATTATTGAATTTGTCTTTTATAAACAAAGGGACGAGCCTCTGCAAGTGCAGAGGCTTGTCCCTTTGTTACTGTCAAGAAACTGGTTTTTACTTCACTGTCAAGTTGCCTCTTATTTCGCCGCCAGCAGCTTTTGCGCTGTGAATATTGACATAGTAAGTGCCAGCCATTAGGTCTGTTTCTTGGTCTGTGGTCAATGCCGCCGGAACCATGTAGGTAAATGGTGATTTGAAGTCTGTACCGATGTTAAAAATAACACCACCAGCCATACCAGCCGCTCCCTTGTGAATGTGCCACGCTGTGGGTGTCATACCCGAATAGGTAATCATCAACGACAACATTTTTGTTGTTTTGTTGTAAGTTCCTGTTACTGCGCCTGTGGCAGTTGTAGTAACGGCAGGTACTTCGTTTGCTCCGCTTAGTGTAGAAGTAACAGCCATTTCTGGATTTGCTACCTCGTCTTTTTTACAAGATGAGACCATTGCAGACACAAACAATAAAGATAAAAGCACTAACTTCTTCATAAGAAATAAATTTTTTGATTAGTTGATAAATTACATAACCTTAACACTTACGGCTTAGACTTTGTTTTGGATTCAATTGTTTTATTTTATTTGATTAAAATTACTTTTAGTATGCTTTGGCAAACAAAACTCGTTGTGTCGAGGGCTGCCCTGTCAGAACACATTTGCCATCTTCGGTTGGGCTATCGAACGGAATACAGCGAATGGTGGCTTTGGTTAGGTCTTTGATTTTGTCTTCGGTCTCAGAGCTGCCGTCCCAGTGCGCCAATACAAAACCGCCTTTTTCGATTTGTGCCATAAACTCGTCCCAAGTATTTACTGTATGCGTGTTGTTTTCTCTAAACTGCAAGGCACGGTTATATATATTTTGCTGAATGTCGGCCAATAGCTGTTGGATATGCTCGTCAATGCCATCGATAGAAACGGTTTCTTTGGTCTTATTGTCTCGACGGGCTATTTCTACTGTGCCGTTTTCGAGGTCTCGTGCGCCAATGGCGAGCCGTACAGGCACACCACGAAGTTCATATTCGGCAAACTTCCAGCCTGGTTTGTTGGCATCAGAGTTGTCGAATTTGACAGAAATACCTCGTTTTTTTAATGCTGTCGTAATCTCGGCTACTTTTTGGCTGATAGCCGCCAACTGCTCGTCATTTCTATAAATCGGTACAATCACTACCTGAATAGGGGCAAGTCTGGGAGGGATAATTAGCCCTGAGTCGTCGGAATGTGCCATAATCAATGCACCCATGAGCCGAGTACTCACGCCCCACGACGTACCCCAGACATATTCAAGGCCACCTTCTTTATTTTGAAACTTGACATCGAAAGCCTTGGCGAAATTTTGTCCTAAAAAGTGAGATGTACCCGCCTGTAATGCCTTGCCGTCTTGCATCATGGCTTCGATGCAAAGCGTATCTTCGGCTCCAGCAAAGCGTTCGTTGGCGGTTTTGTGGCCTTTGATGACAGGAATGGCAGCCCATTCTTCGGCAAAAGTAGCATAGACTTCGAGCATCTGGCGGGTTTCGGCTATGGCTTCGGTTTGGGTTGAGTGGGCTGTGTGGCCTTCTTGCCACAAAAACTCGGCAGTTCTCAAAAATAATCTCGTCCGCATTTCCCATCTCACTACGTTGGCCCATTGGTTTATCAAGAGCGGCAAATCTCGATACGACTGAATCCAGTTTTTGTAGGTACTCCAAATAATGGCTTCGCTCGTTGGCCTCACTACGAGTTCTTCTTCGAGCTTTGCATCGGGATCTACAATGAGTTTACCTTTATTGTTGGGGTCGTTTTTGAGGCGATAGTGCGTTACAACGGCACACTCTTTGGCAAAGCCCTCTGCGTTTTTTTCCTCGGCTTCAAACAAACTTTTGGGTACAAACAACGGAAAATAAGCATTTGAGTGGCCTGTTTCCTTAAACATATCGTCTAAGGCTCGTTGCATTTTTTCCCAAATAGAATAGCCATAGGGCTTGATGACCATGCAACCACGCACGGCAGAGTTTTCGGCCAAATCGGCTCTTTTTACAATTTCGTTGTACCATTCCGAGTAATTTTCGGCTCTGGTAGGGAGTGCTTTGCTCATTATTTGATTTGTTGATTTATTGAAAACTCAGTAAAAGTATGTCAAACTATGCTAAATAGTTGATTTACTTGTTCTTGTATTAAATTTTGTTGTATTATAAAATCCTGAATCGGCTCGCAGAAACGACAGATACAAATATCTGAACCATCGTAGATGACTTCAATACGATTTTTGAAGGATAAACAGAATAATCCAGCTTGAATCATTTGCTCACTAACTGCTTCGGGCGTTAGGCTGTTTTTCAAACGTCCGTTCAGTAAATTTAGAAAACATTTATATTCATTGGAATCCCAAAAAAGACTCCATAATTTTGTAGATTGCCCTGTTTTCATCTTTTCGAGTAATAGTGTTGCGTTTTTTTTACTCGAATATCAATAAAAGACGATAAAAAAGATGTGATGTATGTTTCAAATTGTTCCATAATTCTGTCAAAGATAGTTGTTGCCAAATATTATTCCAACTCAAAAAATCAAATCCTTCGTTATCAGAGACTTGAACTTTTACTAAATTTTCAATTTAATATGAAACCCAAGATACAAATAGTACTTCTTTTTTGTCTATCACTTTGCGTGCATCAGTCATTTGCCCAATACTTCGATGCCCTCAAATGGCGTATGATTGGCCCTCATCGTGGCGGGCGTACCGTGGGCGCAGTAGGCGTGCCGCAGCAGCCCAATGTGTTTTATATTGGTGTAAACAATGGTGGTGTCTGGAAAACAACTGACTATGGCCATACTTGGAAGCCAATTTTTGACGACCAGCCCACAGGCTCAATCGGCGATGTAGCCGTAGCACCCTCAAACCCAAATGTAATATATGTTGGCTCTGGCGAAGGGCTACAACGACCCGACTTATCGGTCGGCGATGGCATGTATAAGTCTGTCGATGCTGGCAAAACTTGGACACACTTGGGGCTGGCTAACGTACAACAAATTGGCGGTTTGGCCATTGACCCTACCAACGAAAACCGTGTTTTTGTAGCAGCACTTGGCCACCCTTACGGCTCTAATACTGAGCGGGGTATTTATAGAACAACCAACGGAGGCAAAACTTGGGAACGAGTACTCTATAAAGACGAAAACACAGGTGCAATTCAGGTAACATTCGACCCAAAAAACCCGAACATTGTCTATGCCGACCTCTGGGCGGCACGGCAAGGCCCTTGGGAAAACGGTGCATGGCAAGGCAAAGAAAGCGGCCTTTATAAATCAATAGATGGTGGCGATAGCTGGACAAAACTAACAAATGGCCTACCAACTGTCGAGCAAGGCTTAGGACGCATTGGCTTTGGCATTGCGCCCAGCGACCCAAATAGACTATATGCTACCGTTGATGCTCCCGAAGTGGGTGGTGTGTTTAGGTCGGACGATGGTGGTCAAAACTGGATCCGTACTACACAAGACGGGCGAATATGGGGGCGTGGGAGTGATTTTGCCGAAATAAAAGTTCACCCAACTAACCCCGATGTAGTGTTCAGTGCTGATGTGGACACTTGGAAATCGACAGACGGAGGCAAAACTTGGGTAGCCGTGAGAGGCGCACCTGGCGGCGACGATTATCATAGATTATGGATAAACCCAACCAACCCCGACATCATGCTACTTGCAGGCGACCAAGGGGCAATCGTTACCGTCAATGGTGGCCAGACTTTTGGGTCGTGGTACAACCAGCCAACGGCACAATTTTATCATGTCAGTACAGATAATGCTTTTCCGTATAATGTTTATGGTGGCCAACAAGAGAGCGGCTCGGTAGGTATTTCGTCGAGAGGCAATGACGGGCAAATTGGCCTTAGAGAATGGCACCCCGTGGGCGTAGAAGAATATGGCTACGTGGCCGCTGACCCACTCGACCCAAATATTATTTATGGTGGCAAAATTACTCGATTTGACAAACGTACAGGTCAAGTACAAAACATCGCCCCCGAAGCCGTGCGCTCGGGCAAGTACCGATTTGTGAGAACGGCCCCTGTGCTTTTTTCACCTATTGACCCAAAAACGCTTTATTTTGCTGGTAATGTATTGTTCAAGACCCGTGATGGTGGCAACTCTTGGCAAGTTATAAGTCCAGATTTGACCCGAGAAAGCTATGATTCAATTCCTGAAAGTGTAGGTGTTTACAAAACAGAAGCCATGAAAAAAATGCCCCGCCGAGGTGTTATTTATAGCATAGCACCTTCGCCACGAGACATCAACACGATATGGGCTGGCACTGACGATGGTTTGATTTGGGTAACAAAAAATGGTAGAAAAAATTGGCAAAAAAGTACCCAAACACTCGAAGCAAGCTGGCAATGGGCCAAAATTTCAATGCTCGAAGCCAGTCATTTTGATGTCAATGTGGCTTATGCGGCAGTAAACAAAATTAGACGTAGCGATATGAAACCATATATCGTCAGAACACGAGATGGTGGAAAAACTTGGCAGCCAATAATAAAAGGACTACCCAACGACCCTATCAACACCGTCAGGGAAGATCCACTTCGCAAGGGCTTATTGTTTGCAGGCTCAGAGAGAGCCGTTTATGTGTCGTTTGATGATGGCGAAAACTGGCAAAGTCTGCGGCTCAATATGCCCGCAACGTCTATCCGTGATTTGGTCGTCAAAGACGACGACATTGTGGTAGGCACGCATGGCCGTAGTTTTTGGATTTTGGACAATATCAGTGCATTGAGACAACAACCCATGACCCAAATCTCAGGACTCACCACCACCATATTCAAACCACAAACGGCTCTGAGAGTACGCTGGAATAATTATACAGATACGCCCACTCCACAAGAAGAACCCGCTGGCCAAAACCCACCCGATGGTGCAATAGTCGATTATTATTTGCCCAAAAACACAACAGGCGAGGTAACACTCGAAGTCTTTGACGAGGCCAACAAATCTATCAGAAAGTTTAGTAGCAACGATAAGCCTTATGATATTCCTGATTTGAACATTCCGCTTTATTGGCTTCGCCCACAGCAAATACTGCCAAATACGGCTGGTAATCAGCGTTTTGTATGGGACTTACATTATGCACCACTTGATGTACCACCTACGTTTCCGATTTCGGCTACATACCAAAACACCGCTCCCGATGCCACTTCGCCGTGGGTGATGACTGGTAATTATACTGTCAAACTCACTGCCAATGGCCAAACACATAGCCAACCGCTAACCATCAAAATTGACCCCAGAATAAAAACCACAACCCAACAACTCAAACAAATACACGACCTCTCGCTGCAATGTTACGAAGGCCGCCAAAAAGCCCGAAAATTATTGACCGAGAGCGAAAAACAACGTAAACTATCTCGCTACACCGAAGAGGGACTAAAAAAAGTAATGGAACGAGAAGCCACTCTCAAAAAAATAGATGCTACCTTTGCGACACTTCTCAATATTTTGGAAAGTACCGATATGACACCTACCACACAAACCGTAGCGGCTGTACAGACGATAGTTATAGAGTTTGAAAAATTTGAAAAATGAAAAAAGTACTAATTGGCCTGTGTTTCGCAGCACTTTGGGGGTCGGGGTCGGTGGCTACTAAAATTGGGTTGAGCGCAGCACAGCCATTTGTAATCATCAGTATTCGTTTTTTTATTGCTGGGCTACTCATGTTATTTATTGCGCTCATTATCAATAAAAACAGACTACCTCACTCTACCGAATGGCTACCGCTGGCAGTTTGTGGTGTGTTGAGTATGGCTATTTATCCAACTTTGTTTGTGTTTGCAATGAAGCATATTTCGGCTGGCATTGGTACACTCGCCAGTGCAACTTGTCCGCTCATTATCAGTGTATTGAATGCAGTTTGGTTGCGCCAAAAAATTACTTGGAACATCTGGCTTGGGCTAATTGTCGGGCTTGGTGGCGTGGCTATTGCTACTTTTCCGTTGCTACAAACAGCCTATGCCACACCGCTTGGGGTTTTGCTCATTGGCCTAAGTATGGTTTGTTATTCGGTCGGTACGGTTTATTATCAGAGCGTATCTTGGGCTTTGCCTCGGCTCAGTATCAATGCTTGGCAAGTGTTAATTGGTGGACTGGTGTTGCTGCCTTTTACATTTTATTTTTTTGAAAATTCTCAAAATAATTATAATTTCAGTGTCTTCGGCTCTGTTTTCTGGCTTGCCATTCCTATTTCTATTTTGGCCGTTCAGTTGTGGTTATATCTGCTCAAAACAGAGCCAACAAAAGCAAGTTTATGGCTGTTTTTATGTCCTATCTTTGGTTTTTTTTATGCCGCCATTCTCACCCACGAACCAGTGTCAGTTTATACCATAGCCGGAACGCTCGCTGTAATTGTGGGGTTATATTTAGGAAAAAAAGAAGTGAAAAGTGAGAATTAAAGAAGTAATTAGTCGTATGTCCTTAGTCTGGTGTCGTGAGCTAAATATACTACTTTGAAATCAGTAAGTTAGTAAAATTGATATATATTTAAATAGTAGTGAGTATCCCCAATCAACAAATAAAATTTACAATGACTACCAAAATAGAACAACCATTACAAAAATCGAAAGCCATTAGATTTAAAGTAGCCGAAGAAATACAACTGATGCGATTTTTGGTAGAAAAGATGCCTGAAAAAAGCCGTAGCAACATCAAAAGTCTGCTGGCCAACAAACAAGTAGTGATAGACGATTTGCCAGTAACTCAATACAATCA
>JAYVJH010000401.1:0-9450 GCA_043769455.1 Runella sp.
TGAATTGGGGAATTGGTCGAGTACATCAAGAAATAAACCGCAAATTGGCGAGCCAAGCCAATGACGAATACGTGCTGTCGGGTATGCACCAAAGCGTGCTACAAGGCGACCCTGCCGTGGTGATTTATCCGCTCTCTAAGCCCGACTACGAAGTGAGTAAATCGGGGCTTTTTGTTCAGGCCAAAAACCAGACTACAAGTTTGGGTAAGGCTGACTCGTTGCAAGTAGGTGTTTTTTTGAATAATTTGGGCCTGTACGACACGCAACAAAAAATAATTCTAAAAGTAAAACTGACCTATACCAACCAACAACCCGAAAAGCAAATTATAGCCAGTGCCGTGGCCTATTCTGATACGGTTTTGGTAACATTTAAAAACGAAACGGGTCTTCAAAAAATAGAAGTAACTGCCGACCCCGCCCAGAGCATTGACGAACTTAACGAAAACAACAACACGGCTTTGTTAGATATTGACTGGGCAAAAGCTGCTCAGACGGTATCTTATCCCATCAGTACGCAACCCGACAAACTACCGCCAGTATTGGACGTACTGTTTGACAATGAGCGAATTACAAACGATGGAATAGTATCAAACAAGCCCGAAATTAGTATATCGTTGGTCGAAGAAAATAAAATCAGTTTGACTGACACGGCAGCGGTTGAGGTATTTTTGAAAAAATGCGCTACCTGTAATTTTGAAAAAATAGCCAATAAAGCCTTAAATCTCAAAGCCAATAATCAAAATACTTTACAGTTACTTTATACGCCAACATTGACAGCCAATACCTACGAAATGCTGGTAACAGGTCGAGATTTGGCTCAAAATGCGGTCGTGCCTTATCGTATCAAGTTTGTAGTTGGCGGCAACAGTCCTATATCGTTTCGGGTTTTTCCTAATCCAGCGCAGTTTTATACCAAGTTCGAGGCCATTGTGCAGAGCGATACCAAGCCCGTACAATTCAAGGCAAAAGTAATAGATCTATTGGGGCGAGTTGTTTTTGAACAAACGCAAACTGCCAAAATTGGAACTAATACAATGCCTTGGCAACCAGCCGAAAGCCTCAACAATGGCTCGTATATTTATCAAACAGAACTTGTGTGGGCAGATGGCAAAACCGAAAAACAGTCGGGGACTGTGGTGGTAAGTCGCTAACTAAACAAATCTATAATGTCGTCTTGTGATAGTTTTTTGATAAACCCTGCTTCGGCACTTATTAGGTCGTTGGCGAGGTCTTTTTTGCGTTGTTGGAGCAGCAGTATTTTTTCTTCTACGCTATCTTTACATATCATTTTATAGGCAAATACCTTTTTGGTTTGGCCTATGCGGTGCGTGCGGTCAATGGCTTGCGCTTCTACGGCTGGGTTCCACCAAGGGTCAATCAAATACACATAGTCGGCTTCGGTGAGGTTGAGGCCCACACCTCCAGCTTTGAGGCTCATCAAAAACACCCGACAGTTTTGGTCGCTCTGAAAACGATTGACACGGTCGGCACGGTCGGTAGTTTGGCCGTCTAAGTACTCGTAAGGAATGTTGTTTTTTTCGAGATGGGCTTTAATTAAATCTAACATTTTTAAGAACTGGCTGAATATCAATATCTTATGGTTCGAGGCGTTTTCTTCAATCTCACGAGTTATTTCGTCCAACTTAGCCGACTCGTTGCCATAGTCGGCATCGTCAGACAGTAGGGCGGGCGAGTCGCATATTTGGCGGAGTTTCATGAGTGCTTCTAATATCAAAAAACTACTCTTGTTCATGCCTTCGGTAGCCATTTTGTCGGCTATTTGTTGGCGGTATTTTTCTCTGAATGTTTCATATACTTTGCGCTGTTTTTTGCCCATTTCACAGTACAAAATCGTCTCGGTTTTGTCTGGCAAATCTTTGGCTACTTCTTCTTTGGTGCGTTTGAGCATAAACGGATAGATGAGCTTGCGTAGTTCGGCGGCTTTTTCTTTGTCCTGAAACTTATCTATCGGATTGGCATATTCGGACTTAAAAAACTCGCCACCACCCAAAAACCCAGGATTCAGAAACTCCATCTGCGAGTACAAATCAAAGGTATTGTTTTCGACAGGCGTACCCGTCATCGTGATTCTGTTTTTGGCTTTCAGTAGCCTTACAGCCTTAGAGGTAAGCGAATCGGGGTTTTTGACAGCCTGCGACTCGTCCAATATTATGTAGTTGAATTTGTATTTTTGTAATAACTCAACATCGCTCCGCATGGTGCCGTAGGTGGTCAATATTATATCAAATTGATTGAAATAGTCTGTTTTTTTTACTCTATCCAATCCTCGATGAACGTGAACGGTAATATCGGGTGCAAATTTGGTAACTTCGGCTTGCCAGTTAAAAATCAGAGACGTAGGCACAACGACCAAATTGGTAGCTTCGGGATTTTGGTTTTTTTGGTTCAACAAAAACGCCAAAACCTGCAATGTTTTGCCCAGTCCCATGTCATCGGCAAGGCAGCCGCCCCAGCCAAAATCATCTAAAAAATTCAACCATTTGTAGCCTTCTTCTTGATAAATACGCAGTTCGGCGTTGAGGTTGGTAGGTAGTGGTATAGACTGTATTTCTTTGAAATTGAGTAGTTTTTGTTTTTTGTCGAATAATTCTTGCTGAATTTCATAGTTGTCAATCTCGTCAGTGAGTTCGTCAATGAGCGAAAAGTGCATTTTGGAAAGTTTGATATTGTCGCCTTTTACGATTCCAAATTTTAAGAGCGGCTCAATGCGTTTTATCCAGTCTTCGGGGAGTAGTCCGAGTGTTCCGTCTTTTAGTTCAACGTAGTTTTGTTTTTTGAGTAGTGCTTTTTTGGCATCAGACAGCGATACGTGCTGGTCGCCAAAATCAAGACCGACTTCCATATCAAACCAATCAATACCCGATGAAGCCCTGATGTTAAACTTACCACGGTTGGGGTTGAACTTCATTTTGCGGAGGTCTTTTTGGCCCAATACCTCGATGTTTCGTTGTTTGATTTCGTCAAAAAAACCAAAAAGCCAGTTGTCTTTCATTACATCATTGAACGGCACATAAAAAAATGGGTGTTCGTTTTGGTTTTCAAACGTTGGGTGAAGCGTTGCGATACCGTCCCAAGCTATTTTTTCGGCTTCGGGGCTGCGTTGCATCATCACAATTTTGTCGTCTTCGTAGGTGGCTTTGCTGCGGCGTTGGTCTTGCATAAACTCCAACGGCTCGCCTCCGTTGGGGCTTTCGTACAAAAACATCGGTACAATCAACAAGTTTTCATCGTCTTCTTTGAGGTATAGTCGAACATTGGCATAGACCAAATTTTGAGATTCTACGGTTTGCCGTGTCTGAAACGTTACATCAAATTGCTCCGTCATGGGTATCACCCAGTCAGTCAAAAAGGTATCAGCAAATTCTTTTCGGACACGCATCTTGTAGCCGTTTTTCTTGAAATAATCAACCATCTCGGCATCGGCTGGCGTAGCCCACTTAAATAAGGTATTGCTACGATAAACACCCAACCAGTATGATTTAAAATCCGCAACATTTGCCAATTCGGTCGGTTTGTTTTCTTCGATGTCAATATATGGTTCTAACGACACAAAATCTTTTTCTTCTTTTAGTATAAAATAAGGTTTGACTGGCCGCCGCAAAACCGTTACAGGGTTGAGGTCGTTACTTGTACCGACATATTCATTGCTGGTCGTAAAAATTAGTTTATCGCCTAATTTTTGAAAAACTTGTTCTAATTTTTTGCCCACCCAAGCCCTTGTTTTTTGTTGGTATTCGGGTGTGAGTTCGTTCATCGAAAAATAAGAACTCACCCCCCACTGCTGTTTACGGACATATTCTCTAAAATTTTCTATTTTAAAACTCTCTGTCAGTTTTAGTAACTTTATGTCGACTTCGTCCATGTCGGGCAGTTCTTCTTGAACACCGTACCTGTAGTTTTTATTGTTAATGACTTTGATATAAGTCAGTTTTTTGGTTTTGGGAGTGAGTTTGGCCGACTGTGCGGCAAAACCAAAGTCAAAAAGGTTATTTTCGCCCAATGGCCAAAAATTATAGAGCATCACCCGCTGGTCTTCTTCGGCTATGACTTCCTGAACAGGTGCAACCGAAAACTCAAAAGCCTGCGGTCTAATTAGCTGACTACTAACAGCTTTCCAGTTTTGAAAACCACCAATTTTCTGAATTGTTGGGTCGAGTTTGAGTAGCTGAAGTTGGCCGTTGGCTGTGATTTTAAAATCAAATTTTCCTTTCAGTTCATCGTCCATCGTAAAACCATATTCGGCCAATAGCTTATTTTTTTCAGCCGTCCAGTCTCGCATCATTTCAAAGGCATTATCGCCATAACGCTCTCTGATGGCTCTAAAAGCTGCTAATTTATGGGCGCAGATTGGTGCTTGTAGGCGTTCGTTGCAAGAGCAAGATGTATGAATCTGTTTGGTGTTTTGAACGGCCATTAGCCGCACTTTCCATTCTTCTTTTTTATAAATTACCGTACACTCAGCCAGTCCGTCTTTGGCGGTATCGATTCTGACGGTATTTATAGAGTTGCGGTTAGTCCAATCGGCAGGCATCACCGATTCTTTGAGGTACTCGTCTGTAATACGTGGAAACATTACCATTGATGACATCATTTGGTAGTATGTAGGCGTAAAATTAGTAGGTAGTCTATCCAAAATATATAAAATGGCCGCCACCCGGTGTTTGCAGATACCACCTAAATTATAAGGACAAGAGCAGTTAGTTTTGATATTGGGCGTATTGAAGTCGCTGATTTCGACCAAATACTTATTGCCATAATATTCGCCTTCGACCCTGAACTCAGCAAAGCCCCGCCCGCTGATGTCCATACTTTTGAGCTTATAGCTACCGCCTCTAAAAATAGAGCGGCCCTTGGACATGACTTGCGGCTGGGTATTTGCTTTAAGGTATTTTGATAAAGGGTTTTCTTGTTCGTCGGCCATTTTGTAGTTAATATTTGAAATTTCGCAAAAATACAAATTTTTGGTGCAATAAATAATTTAATGGTTCAATAATATTTAGATTTTGGACAAAAATCAATCCCCTCATGGTTCAAGATAAATTTATCTCTTTTACTCACTTAGTGGCACAACATACGAAATCATCGTTTTTTTTCGTTTTTGTGCATAGTTTTCAACTAAAATTTTATTCTTACATTTTCTTTTTTTATCTTTCCAATCCGAAAGACAAATCTCACTTATGAATCCTACACGAACCTCGTTATTGTTTTTGTTTCTGTTTATTTCTTTTTTTACCCAATCCCAAAATACCATCGGTTATTCAGAGGCTGAGGTTTTTTATCGTAATGGGGTTGAGTTATATGAAAAATCAAATTATACTGCTGCTCGGCAAGAGTTTGTAACATATCTTGACAAACGTTCGGGGCTATTCAATGCCAATGACTATAATGCTATACTGGCCGAGTATTATATTGCCGTTTGCGGGCTTTATGCCAACGACCCTGCGGCAGAGTTGCTCATTGATAGATTTGTGAAAAACCACCCCGAACACCCCAAAGCCGCAGTCATTTATGCCGATTTGGGTACTTACTATTTTGAACTCGAAGACTACTCCAAGGCCATTACTTATATGGAAAAAGCCTTGCGCCAATCTCAAAATTATTATCTCGAAGTCGATACTCGTTATAAATTGGCCTTGTCTTATTTTTCGACTTTGCAATATGACGAAGCCTTAGACAACTTCAAAGAACTACTCAACGACTCTGACACTAAATATTATGCTTCGGCGGCATACTACTCGGGGGTTATTAACTACCGAAATAATAATTATTCGGCAGCTTACAAAAATTTTAGACTCATCGAAACCAACCCGCAGTACAAGACCGATATGCCCAATTGGATAGTTGCTTCGCTGTTTAGAGCAGGTCGCTATGACGAAGTGTTGGCTTATGCAGAGCCGATTCTTAAACGAGAAAAGAGTGGGGGAGTAAAGCTCAATGATGTAGCTATGTATGCCGCTGAGGTATATTACAACAAAAACGATTTTGTGAACGCTGCCACCAATTATACACTACTCAACAAATACAAAACCACAAAACTACCGCCAGCTATTCAGTTTCGGTATGGTCATTCGTTGTTTAAGACTGCAAAATACACAGAGGCCATTGAGCAACTCAAATCGGTGGCTACCCAAAAAGACACCATCGGTCAATATGGTTCTTTTATATTGGGAATCAGTCAATTACAAAACAAAAACCCACAAGCGGCTTTGATAGCTCTCGACAATGCCTCTCGTTTAAATTTTAATAAGGCTATCAAAGAAGAGGCCACTTTCAATCATGCCAAACTGCAATTAGACCAAAATAACACCAATGCAGCCATAGCAGAGTTACAAGAGTTTTTAAAGAATTATCCCAATAGTGAGTTTCAAAAAGAATCGCAAAAGTTATTGATTCGGGCATTTTCGTTGGCCAACAACAACGCCGCCGCCGTGGCGTATATTGAAGGCTTGAAGAAAATAGATGATGACTTCAAGTCGGCCTATCAGCGCCTGACTTATAATTTAGGAATCAATGATTTTAATAACGAACGCTACGCCCAGGCTATCGTCAATTTTGACAAATCGCTCAAATATACACCCGACAATATCATTGAGAGTGCGGCTGTTTTTCAAAAAAGTGAGTCCTTCTCGGCACTCAATCGATACGGTGAAGCCATGCCATTTTACTTTCAAGCCATTCGGGCAGGGGGTGAGTATGCTACTAAGAGTTTCTATTCGCTTGGTTATGCCTACTACAATACCAAAGACTATAAAAACGCACTGACTAATTTTCAGAACTTTATTAACAAAAAACCCACTGACCGACAGGCTACCGAAGATGCAACAATCAGAATGGCCGACTGCTACTTGGTGGATAAAAACTATGAGGCGGCTATGTTGCTCTACGACAAAGCTATTGGCGGTGGCAAGTTGGACAGAGACTATGCTTTGTACCAAAAAGGACTTATCTTGACTTATCAGGACAAAGACACCGAAGCCAAAGCACAGTTCGACAAAGTCATTACGCAGTTTCCAACTTCTCGATATGCCGACGATGCGCTGTTTCAGTCGGCTAATATTGATCTTGAAAAAAACAATTATCAGGTAGCCATTCGTGCATATACCCGACTAATAAAAGAAAAACCTAAAAGTTATCTTGTGCCAGCGGCTTTACTCAAACGGGCGTTGGCCTATAACAACATACAGGTTTATGAAGAAGCCATCAGAGATTACAAACGAATACTGAACGAGTTTTCAGAGTCGCCATCGGCCAAAGATGCACTATTGGGTTTGCAAGCAACACTCGAAACAGCAGGTCGTTCAGACGAAATGTCAGACGTATTGGCTGACTATAAAAAGAAAAATCCAGCAAGTACCGAAACGGAACGTATTGAGTTTGAGACTGCCAAAAATGCCTTTTCAAACGAAAAGTACCCACAAGCTATCAGAGGGTTTCAGAATTTTATAAGAGATTATCCCAATTCTGACAACGATGACGAAGCCAAATATTACATAGCTGAAAGTTATTATCGTAGCAGCGACCTAACAAATGCACTTAGGTTTTATTATTTGGTAATCAACGAAGGCCAATCTAAATTTGTCTCAAAGTCGGCACTACGAGCAGGCGATATAGAAGCTAAACAACAAAATCTAAACCGTGCAGTCAGAAATTATACCATATTGTTTAGTCAATCTGATAGCAAAACAGACCAAGTTACAGGTTTGTTGAGGTTGATGGATACTTATTTTAAACTAAAAAAATACGATTCAACTACGTTTTTTGCCAATCAGGTCATAGCCGCTGGCGACGTAATACCAGGCTCAACCAAAAAAGCACAGATGAGTATTGGCAAGGTTTTTCTCGAAAAAGGTGACTATAAAATGGCCACTGACGAATTTAAAAAAATGTACACAGGCTCAAAAGACGACTTTGGTGCAGAGGCAAAATATTGGTATTCAGATGCTTTGTATCGTCAAAAAAAATACAAAGAAGCACAGGCTTCAATTTTAGAACTCAACAAACAATATGCCGATTATGACATTTGGCGAGTACGAGGTTTTTTGTTGTTGGCCGATGTCTATCTGGGACTTAATGACCCAGATCAAGCCAAGGCTACTTTACAGTCGGTCATCGACAATTCAGAAGACAGAGACATAATAGAAACCGCAAAAGCAAAATTGGCAGCGATACAGTAGAAATGTAGAGTTAAAATTTTAGAATTAAGAATTGATATATAGAATGAAAAATAGCATCATAACATCGGCGATACTAATTAGTACTGCATCGGCTTTTGCCCAAAAAACAGGCGAAATAGATAGTCAAACTTTTGAAGTAGAAAAGAAAAAGCGCATCGAACTACCAACTGCCAACAGGCTCTATACCAAACAGCAACCTTTTACAAGTCCAGACGATGAGGGTAAGATGACCTTTGAGTTCAAGTCGCCCAAACTCAACTTGGGAAGCCCCAAAACTACGCCTACTGTGTTGCCTGTTCAGAAAGAAAAAGTAGAACGAGAAGGTAAATCAAACTTAGACAATTATATCAAAATTGGTGGTGGTAACTACGGTAAAATATATGGTGAAGCATTTGTAGGCGGGCAAGCCACCGAAGACTTGTATGGTGATATTCATTTCAAACATCTTTCTAACCAGACTGGGCCAGTCGATGCCAAAAACTCTGCAACGAGCCAAAATACGATTGGTCTAAATGGCAAATATCAGTTATCAGCTTTCAAAATTTATGGTTCATTAGATTTTGATAGACAGGGCTATCATTTTTATGGCAATCGTACAACTAAATCTCGTGAGGTACAAACCGATAGTATTCGCCAAACACTGAGCCAATATAGCGCAAAAATTGGTTTTGAAAACATCGATAACAGTACTTTTATTGATTATTCTATTAAGACTAATATAAATCGGCTCACTGATAAATTTAGTGCTGTAGAAACCGACTGGGCTTCATCTTTGAATATTTCTATACCGATATTGCCTAATTTTTATGCCCTTGTCAGTGCCGAATCTTTTGTGTCGCAGTTGGCCGATGCCCAAAGTACCAATCGTAACTTGTTCAGAGTCAAGCCGTCATTTAAGTATGTCAATCCGAAGTTTACTATTTCGGCGGCTATCAGAGCTGTAAATGAAACCGACACCCGGCTGAATGTCAATCGGACGGTAGGCTATCCAGTTGTTGAGGTCGATGTTACGCCCTTTGCTGGCGTACATATTTTTGCTGGTTATGACGGCGACATCAACCGAAATACGCTACGGTCGTTCTTATCAGAAAACCGTTGGCTTGCACCGAATGTAATTGTGGCCAATACCGAAAAAAATAAAGATATTTATGGCGGACTCAAAGGCGAAATCGGTTCGGGGTTTCAGTTTGAGGCCAAAGTATCTTATGCAACATCTAAAAATCTGTATGTATTCAACAATTCATTGACAGACACC
>JAYVJH010000402.1:0-4450 GCA_043769455.1 Runella sp.
AAGGTCCGCACCATTCTGCCCAAAAGTCCACCAATACGGGCTTACCCGAGTTTATCATTTCTTCAAAATTTGCGTCTGTAATTTCAATTGCTTTTCCCATGATTGTTTTTATAAAAAAATGTTTGTACGATAATGACATTAAAATCTGAATCAAGAATGAAAAAGCGGAGTGAAAAGTTCCCAAAATCTAAAAAGTCAATCTTTGTTTTGTATCTTGCGTTTTCAAATCAATACGATTATTTATGCACTTCCAGGTTTTTGATAGCCACGAGGCAGTCTCTGAACATACAGCTCAATTTGTACTTAATTTAGTCCGCCAAAAGCCTAATGCGCTTATATGCGTGCCATCTGGCGATACGCCACGGCTGGCTTTTCAAAAAATTGTTCAAATGGCACAACCAACAGATTTTGAGCAAGTACTATTTGTAGCACTTGACGAATGGGTGGGTATTGCGCCAGATAATGTAGGAAGTTGTCGGTATATTGTCGAAAATGAACTGATAAAAGGACTACACTTGCAACCAGAACAAGTACATTATTTTGATGGATTGTCTGACGATTTGGCTTCTGAATGTCAAAAAACCAATGACTTGATTGCTCACTACGGCGGTTTGGACTTGATGCTCGTGGGCTTAGGCATGAACGGCCATATTGGCCTCAATGAACCCAGCACGCCTTTTGATACTTACGCTCACGTGTCGGATCTGGCTGAGGTAACTGTGAGTGTTGGCCAGAAATATTTTGACGGACAGACCATTCTCAAACAGGGTATTACAGTTGGTCTTAGACATTTGCAAGAAGCAAAAACTGTAATACTGATAGCCACAGGTGAAAAGAAAGCCGAAATTGTAGAACGAGTATGCTCTGAGGAAATTAGCGAAAAATTACCTGCATCGATACTAAAACGGCACGAAAATAGTTATTTCTGGATAGACAAGGCAGCACTGACCAATTACAAATAATCAATGACATCAAAATATAATTTATTTACTAACTTATGGCGCTTAGTTTTGGGTATTTTGCCGCTTACTTCACTGGCTCAAAATGTGCCGAAATTTAACTTAGCCCAAATCAAAACCAAATACCCAGATGCAGAAATGGTGTATCTGAACCGAATTGAGCGCATCAATATTGACCTCATAGACGGCAAGCCTGTTATCGAAAGTACGCATCAACAAGATCGGCTTTTTATGACCGAGAGGGCAAGCGTATGGGCCGATGACCGTGTGTATTATTCTGAGGCATTTCAGGCAATAAAAGACCTCCAAGCGGTTTCTTATATTCCCAGCAAAACGGGTTTCTTGACTATCAAAATTACTAATATCATAACCGAAAAACCTTCGCCAGGTGGGGGTATATTTTATGACGATAGTTATGTAAAAAAATTTACCTACACAGGTGCCAAACAGGGCGGAGTAGGCTCGCTTTCATACAGGGAGGTCTCGACCAATCCTTTTATGATGGGTGGGTTTTTGTTTGGTAGCTTTGTGCCAGTAGTCAATGCCGAGCTTTCGGTAACGTTTCCAGAGTCGGTCAAGGTTTCGTATAAAAGTTATGGCGATGTAAAAAATATTGCCTTTAAACAAACGGCTCTCAATGGCAAAATGACTTATTCATGGAAAATGCTCAACTCCAAAGAGTTAATCATTGAGCCTGAGTCATTGCCGATACGTTATTATGCCCCGCAGATTTATCTTTATATTGAAAATTATAGAGCCAACGGCCAGACAACCGAAGTGCTGGGTAGCGTACCTAAGTTGTTTGAATATTACAAGAGTTTGGTCAAAAATCTAAACCAAAAACCTGACTCAGAACTCAAATCATTGACCGATTCATTGACCAAAAATAAAGACGAATTGGGTAAAATCAAGGCCGTTTATTATTGGGTACAAGACCACATTAAGTATGTGGCTTTTGAGGAAGGACTGGGTGGCTTTGTGCCTCGTCAAGCTGCCGATGTGTGCCGCAAACGTTATGGCGACTGCAAAGACATGGCCAGTTTGCTGACTTCGATGCTACAAACGGCAGGACTTGATGCCAAACTTGTCTGGATAGGTACTCGGGATATTCCGTTTAAATATGTCGAAAACCCGTCAATGTCTGTCGATAACCACATGATTGCGGCTGTCAAATATAAAGGTCAATGGCAGTTTTTGGACGCTACCGACGACCGCATAGATTTTGGGCTACCCACCACACACATACAAGGCAAAGAAGCGATGATAATGCTCGGCGACAAGTACGAAATCGTAACGGTGCCTGTGGTGGCGGCTGCCCAAAATACCAAAAAAGATTCCATTGCTTTGTCGTGGACAGGCCGCACGCTCATTGGCACGGGAGTCTGTGAGTACGATGGCCAGTCGAAGGGTTATATCAAAACCGTTACGCAATATTTGTCAGAAACCAAACGCTCGGAGTATTTTCAGGGCTTACTGGGGCGTGGGTCTAATAAATGTAATATCGAACGAAACAATATCGTGAACTACACAGAGCGAGATAAGCCTCTGCGGTTTGAATATTTGTTTAAAGTGCCAGATTATGTGCAACAGGTTGGTAGCGAGGTTTTTATTAACCCAAATTTAGTAAAAACTTGGGCTGACAAACGAATTGAACCCAGCCGAAAATTAGATATTAAATACGACCACCGTTGGTCAGAAAACAACGTCATCACCCTGGCTATTCCTGCTGAATATGAAGTAACTAATTTACCGCCAAATGCCTCGTTTGACAATCCTGAATTTGGTTTTGATGTAAAATATGAACAAAAAAATAATCAAATATTTATTTATAGTAAATTGACATTGAATACAATATTACTCAAAAAAGCAAATTTTGGTGACTGGAATAAAATGATAGACAAACTGACAGACTCTTACAACGAAGTGATTTTGTTGAAGAAAAAAACAAAAGCCAAATAAACCAGAAGGGTTAGATTGCCGTTAATGACAATCTAACCCTTCTGGTTTGTAAAACATCAGTTTATTTTTTCATCAAAGAATTTTTTTGTTCGTCCAATTTTTTGAGTGTTGCCTCCAAAGCTGCTTTTTTCTTGCCAGTTGCCGTTTTTAGTTCGTCTTTGATGCGGGTCGTTTCATTGCCAAGGGCTTTGAGTTGGTCGCTTACTGTTCCCGCCACTTTGTTGGCGGCATCTTTGGTCATTTCGGTAGCCTTGCCAGCGGCAGTTGTGGCGGCATCACCTACTTTTCCAGCAGCGTTTTTGGTAGCATCAAGCGCATCGCCAGCGGCATTTTTGACATTAGATGCTGCACTTTCTGTGGCCGATTTGGCCGCATCGGTTGCATTAGAAATGGCATTGCCAGCCGCATCTTTTGCTGCTGCTGCCTCTGTAGCGGCTTTGTCTGCACTTTCCTGTGCCGACTTGCTGCCACAAGAACTAAACGTAAAGGCGCTCATTGCCAATACCACTGTTACATAAATTACTTGCTTTTTCATTGTGTTTTTGTTTTGTTTAATTATTGGACTGAATATTGTGGCTAAGGTAATGAAAAAATAGTACTAATGATTTTTTTGTAAATATTCAAGCAATTATTGGCCACAAAAAAGACCGACAACAAGCATTTGCTCGTTGTCGGTCTTTTTTGTGGTTTCTAAATTTCAAAAACTTATACTTTGATTTCTACATCAACACCGCTTGGAAGTTCGAGTTTCATCAGTGCATCTACTGTTTTGGCAGATGTCGAATAAATATCAATCAAACGTTTGTAAGTACACAACTGAAACTGCTCTCTTGATTTTTTGTTTACGTGTGGTGAGCGCAAAACGGTGTAGATTTGCTTTTCAGTTGGCAACGGAATCGGCCCACTCACTACTGCACCTGTTGAAATTACCGCCTTAACAATACGGTCTGCTGATTTGTCCACCAAGTTATGGTCGAACGATTTTAGCTTAATACGAATTTTTTGGTTCATTGTTATCGTTGGCTCGGTTTAATGATTACTGCCGAAAGAGCCATTCACTCCGCCAGTTTTGAAGCCGCAAAAGTAACATTTATTTTTGAATAGACAATAATTTTTGAAATAAATATGTATTTTTTGATGCTATCACCCAGTAAACCAGTGTAGTGTATATCTTTGATTATTAAGTACTTATTAAAAATTAAAACACCGTATTAGTTTTGAATAAGTACTTATTTCAACCAAAAATTTTTAATTCCGAAATATACACCTTAATTTTCGTTGTCATAACAACACAAACCCATCAATTTAATGATTTCAGCCATCACCCAAGGCATCAAAGTCAGTGTATTGACCGAATACCAGTCGGCCTACTCAAATCCTATGCAGGCGCATTTTGTGTTTACCTACAAAATTGCAATCGAAAACCACAGCGATCATACCATCAAGTTATTGAGGCGGCATTGGTTGATATTCGACTCGAATGGCACACTGCGTGAGGTCGAAGGTGAAGGGGTAGTTGGTGTACAACCTGT
>JAYVJH010000403.1:0-6336 GCA_043769455.1 Runella sp.
TCAATACTTAGACCTTTGAGCGGGCTACATTCACCAATGCCAAAAAGAGCAGGATTTGCGGTATCAAAAATTTTGACAAACCACGAAGTCTTTTCAGTCAGCACTCCACGAGAAGTACCAGCCTCGAACTTAAATTGTAGAATGTGAGATTGAAAAGCCGCTTTTAAGGGCATGGTTTAGGATAATTTAAAGAAATATGTACGCAAATTAAGAAAAACAAATTTACTTTGCGTACAAGACATGAACAATTTGCTAAAATATTTTTTACGCATCACGCTTTTGCCATTTGGTGCGCTTTATGGCTGCATAACGGCCTGTCGCAATTTACTGTTTGATTGGCAGATTAAATCAGTGTATGTTTCATCAATCAAGACCATTAACGTTGGTAATTTGGCGGTGGGAGGCACAGGCAAAACACCCCACGTTGAGTACCTAATACGACTATTGCAAAACAAATATACACTCGCTACCCTAAGCCGAGGCTATGGCCGCAGTACGTCTGGCTTTATGGCCGCCGATGAATATTCCACTCCACAAACCATCGGCGATGAGCCTTTTCAGTTATTTCAAAAGTTTGATATTCCTGTTTTTGTTTCAGAAAAAAGAGCCATTGGCTTGCAACAAATCGAACAAATAGAGCCAAAAATCAACTTGGTATTGTTGGACGATGCTTTTCAACACAGAGCCATAAAGCCAACAATAAATATTTTACTGACCGACTATAATAGTTTATTTGTCAATGACTTAGTACTTCCATCTGGCCGACTACGAGAGTGGCGTACAGGTGCCAGCCGTGCCGATGCCGTGATAGTGAGCAAATGCCCCACTATTTCTGAACAACAACAACTCGAAATTTGTATTGAAATTAAAAAATATACAAAATCCTCAACACCTGTCTTCTGCTCGACCATCAGATACGGCTCTCCCCTACCCTATTTTTCAAATCAGCCTAATTTTGACCTTCAAGAGTCAGTCGTTTTACTGTCTGGCATTGCCCAGCCTCAGCTTTTTGAGCGGGACGCTCGGCAGCACTTTGATATACAACAACATTTGATTTTTAAAGACCATCATGTTTTCAAGAATCAAGATCTTGTGGCCATTCAGTCAAAAATAGTGCTGACGACTGAGAAAGATGTTGCAAAAATCAGGCCACATCTTCATACCACCGACTCACTTTTTTATTATTGGCCTATTGAAGTGTATTTTTTAGATAATAGCAGGGCAAATTTTGATGAGTGGATAGAACACCTGCCAACTACCCAAACCGCAGCGGCTCAAAAGCCTGAATGTTCATAGATGTTTGTTGGTTGCTGATGACCTCCGATACTAATTTGCCTGTGGCTGGCCCCAGACTTATGCCCATCATGCCGTGGCCTGTGGCGAGTGTTAGGTTCTCAAAATGTTTGATACGGCCAATATACGGCAGTCCGTCGGGCGAGCAAGGGCGTAGGCCGCTCCAAACGCTTTGTATTTCGGGCATATTGACTTCAATATCAGGATAATAATTGTTGATAGCCTGCACAATGCCCCGCACACGGTTTGGATTTACGCTCAGGTCTGTTCCCACAATCTCCATTGTACCTGCAAAGCGTAGCTGCTCACTCATTTGGGTGGCCGTGGCACGGGCTTCGAGCATAATGGCCGGTACTTTTACTTTTGTGGTTGGGTTGTCAATCATAAAACTATAGCCCTTGCCACCTTGCAGCGGGAGCGAAATACCCAATTTGTCGGCAACCATCAGCGACCATGCCCCTGCCGTAATGACCACTTCGTCGGCTACTATTCTGTGGTTTTGGGTCTGAATGGCCGTGATTTTTGTAGTATTTTTTTCAAAATCTATAACCGTTTCGTTTTCATAAAACTTTACGCCTTTGTTTTTGAGGTATTGTACCAAATTCTTAATCAGCAAGTTAGGGTTTATTTGAGCATCGCCTGGATAATATACCGCTCCCCGAACGTCCATTTGTATATCTGGCTCTAAGGCTTGCATTTCTGAGGCCGACAAAAAATGTGCTTCTATGCCTGCTTCATTGGCCGTATGCGTTTCTTCTTTCATTTCGGCCTCGGCGTTGGCATTTTTGAAGAGCATGGCCAGCCCTTGTTCTTTCCAACCAAATGGTATTTTGGCTTCTTGATTGAGTTCCTGAAATAACTTTTTACTGAGCAAACTAATGTCTCTCAAAACTGGAATAGAATACCGCACATGTGCTGCTGTGCTGTGTTTCCAAAACAAATAACCCCATTTGGCCAATGCGTAACTAAGGCGAGGTTTGACATAAAACGGGCTGCTGCTACTCAACATCCAGCGCAAGCCTTTGGCTATCATGCCAGGTTGCGCCAGCGGAATGATATGGCTCGGTACAATCATTCCTGCATTGCCAAACGAGCAACCATCTGCAAAACTACCCTGCTCGACAACGCTTACATCGCAGCCCGATTGCTGTAAATAATAAGCCGAAAACAAGCCATTTATTCCACCACCAATTATTGTTACTGATTTCATTTAGTTTTAGGTTTTTCACAAAGTTATTGAAATTATGACTGATTTTATTGCTTGTTATTGCTAAATCCATCGTTTGTTTGTTTGTTTGTATCAAAATCAACCAAACACCCTTTATCAATGACTGTATATGTTTTTCCGGGGCAAGGCTCTCAATTTAGTGGCATGGGCAAAGAGCTGTACGACACCTCAGCCTCGGCACGTGCGCTCTTCGACAAAGCCAATACTATTTTAGGTTTTGACATCACCAAAATTATGTTTGAAGGCCCAGATAAAGCGCTCAAACAAACAAACGTAACGCAACCCGCTGTCTTTATTCACTCCGTGGCTTTGGCTTCGACCATTAACAATTTTGCGCCCGACATGGTAGCAGGCCACTCGCTCGGAGAGTTTTCGGCATTGGTAGCCGCTGGTGCGCTGTCGTTTGAAGACGGCCTCAAACTCGTATCGCAACGTGCCGATGCCATGCAAAGGGCATGCGAGCTAAACCCCTCAACAATGGCCGCCGTACTTGGCCTTGACGATGCCAAAATAGAAGCCATTTGTCAGTCCATCAATACCGAAATAGTAGTAGCGGCCAACTACAACTGCCCCGGGCAAGTCGTGATTTCTGGCTCGCACGAGGGCATCAGATTGGCTGGCGACAAACTCAAAGAAGCTGGTGCAAAACGAGTGCTGCCGTTGCCCGTTGGTGGCGCTTTTCATTCGCCGCTCATGGAACCTGCTAGTACCGAATTGGCCGAGGCAATCGAAAGTACCGTTTTTAGCACTCCCAAATGCCCTATTTATCAGAACGTCAATGCCCAACCATCAACTGACATAGCAACCATAAAAGCCAATCTAATAGCACAACTCACCGCCCCCGTCCGTTGGACACAGTCGGTCGAAAACATGATAGCTGACGGTGCTACGCTTTTTATAGAATGTGGACCGGGCAAAGTTTTACAGGGATTAGTCAAAAAAATAGCCCCAACTGCCGAAACAAGTGGCGTAATATAAAATAATTAAGTGCCTAAAAATCAAACTATTGGTAAATAATATCGGCAAATAGGAAACTTTTTTTGAATAATACTTGACTGAAATAGTTTTAAATCGTACTTTTGCACCATCAAATCATCACTGGCCGATGGTGTAACGGTAACACAGAGGTTTTTGGTGCCTTTATTCCAGGTTCGAATCCTGGTTGGCCAACATAGTAAAAGCGAACCCCTTGAAAGCAATTTCAGGGGGCTTGTTTTTGTGTACCAAATATAGCCATACACTCATTTTTGGGCTTGTTAATATTTAAGACAAATACTATTGAGTGCAAATGCCATTCATATAACTCAAACAATTAAACTTTCGAGAGTATTGTTTTGTTATGACACCAAACAACACTCACATTGAACAGACTTCGATTTATATCACTGATTCTCGTCGTTTTCATCAATCAAGCCGTAGCCCAGCGTATTTATGGTGGGTTTATGGACAGGCGTGTACTTTCAGGCACTCCATACAGTTATGGTTTGGGTTGTAGTTATTTCATTGATAAGGCCAGTTTGGCGGCCATGCCAGCGCAAATCAAATTGAGTATCTATCAAAAAAGTGATGATAAACTAATGCGCACCTTTGCCGCTCAAAAGCGGCCTTCAAACCCTGATTTTACGGCCACTAATTGCAATAAAGAACTCAGAACAAGTTATATATTAGTCGATTATACTATTGAACAAATACTAAAACCCGATGAATTTAAAGATGCTGAGGGCTACTACGTTGTCTCGGAGTCGTTAGGAACAAGAGCCGCAACCGACAACACAACCTCTGGTGGTGTGGTGCTTTATCACTGGTTTGCGCCAGGTTATTTGTTTGAAGACATAGATAAAAGTAAAGGCAGAGTAACAGTACAGTGGAAACCTGATGCCTATAATTATTTTTGTAATAAACTCTCCAATACCATCAGCATAATAGTAAAGTTCGACCCCGAAACGGCAGTAAATGGCTCTACGATAGATTTTCCGTTGTTAGGCTCGACCTGTCGGCAAGCAGCACCGTTTACTAATGCCTCTGGCGCATTACCATTCAAAGAAATAGACTGGAATACGGGCTTTAGCAAAACCAACCAACTACCTGGCGGCGGGCCGGGTGTGCCACTCAACCCACCTGTTATACTCGACTATGCCCGAGAGTTACAGATTATTATTTCGGCCACTCCCGCCAAAACGGGTATTTACACAACAGGATATGTGTTTGCCCTGTTTAGAGATAAAGTCAAAATGTGTGAAATTTATAGAGAATATCAGCTACAAATCGTCGATTGCCCTACATCACCCAAAACTACAATTAAGCTCAGTGAAGTAGCAAAACCAAACACATTGGCCGATGAAAAATTATGTGAAGGCGAAACCGTACAGCTCAATGCTGGAGTAAAAGACAGCCAAGTAACCTACGAATGGGCCAAAGGTGGTGTAAAAATAACGGGTGCGACCGACTCGACTTTGGTAGTAAAAGAAGCTGGAAACTATACGGTTACGGTCAACAAAAAAGGAAGCTGCGACCCTGCCCTGTCAGACAATCAAACGATTGTTGTACTCTCAAAACCCAATGCCACCATAACGTCGTCGGTTGCCAACGGTGTTTTGTGTACCAATAGCAGTATCAAACTCACAGCCAGCCCCAATACCAACGACTGGGTTTATCAGTGGCTACGAAACGACCTACCCTTAACTGGAAACAGTGCTATTTATGATGCAACACAAGCTGGAAAATACAGTGTGAAGGTTTCAGATTCAAATAAATGTACCTCGACCACTTCGACGGTTTTTGAGATAACGTCTGCACCACCACCAGTTATTCAAATTGATTCGATTTTGAGTTTGTGCGTAGATTCGTCTCGGCCTTACAAGCTGTCGGCCAGTCCAAAGGGAGGCGTATTTGCTGGCTTGGGCGTAAAAGGCGATTCACTTTTTCCAAATTTGTTAAATATTGGCCGCAACGAAGTAAGTTATAATATCAACAAGACAGTAGATTGTTTGATCGGAAAAACTACAAAGGTTTTTTCGGCTACCATTTGTGGCAAAGCAAACTTGCATATTCCTGACGCTTTTTCGCCAAACAATGACGGTATCAATGACACTTGGCAAATAATAGGTTTGGACGAATACCCAGAAGCCGAGGTAACGATTTTTGACCGTTGGGGGAATAAGGTCTTTAACCAAAAAGGTACTAATCAAAAACCGTTCGATGGCCAAAACTTACCAATAGGCGTTTATGTCTATCAGATTTTGACAAAGTCCAATGGCCTCAATTTTAGGGGATCGGTAACGTTATTGAGATAATTTTTATAGCCCAGAATCGTACTATCATCGCAAATTTCTGTAATTTTACCAACAAAAAATAGGCGATATGGGGTACAGTGCATACAAAAAAATCAGAACTGTAACGCAGCGATTCAACTTAGACGCTCAAAGAAAGCCGTTATTTACAGCCATTCAACTGTACGAACCCAGTGCATGGCTATCGGAAACGCTCAAAAAATCTGCTTTTATTCCACTCAGCAACGAAAAAACAAAGTCTGAGCGTATTATTTCGCCTATTTTAGTAGAAATTGCCGAGTCGTATCAAGACTATATTACGCTCTTTTCTGGTGAAGAATTAGACGTAGATACCAGCGAAAATCTCTCTGGAGAATGTGATTTTTTTTTATTTTACAACCACACAAACCCTACATCGACTCACCGATTATTACGCTTGCCGAAGCCAAAAACGAAAATATGGAGTACGGCATCGCTCAATGTGCGGCGCAGTTGTATGGTGCAAAATTGTTTAACGAAAAAGAAGGAAAAACTATACCTTTTTTG
>JAYVJH010000404.1:0-5843 GCA_043769455.1 Runella sp.
GTCTCGTAATGTACGCTCAAATGCCATAGCACCTGGGTTTATTGAAACCGAAATGACCGAAGAATTGAACCAAAAAGCGATTGAAGAATGGAAACAGACTATTCCACTCAAACGCGGTGGCTCACCCGAAGAGGTAGCCGACTGCGCTGTATTTTTGGCTTCTGATATGTCAAAATATATAACGGGACAAGTTATACAGGTCGATGGTGGAATGGTGATGTAGAAATAGTCTTGGGTATTGAGTCCTAAGTCGTGGGTCATGAATAAAAACTGTCTATAAAGTAGGTGATACTCACGACCCAACACTCACGACTAAATACCCAAGACCCAGCGAATCGTTGCACCGAACTAAAAATATGGAAATACTCTTTCAAAACTCTTATTGGTATATTGGCCTTTGCTTGCTCGTGGGGGCTGGTTATGCTTTTTTGATGTACCAACCCAAACCGCTTTGGAATCGAAAGCTAAATATTGGCCTGTCGTTTTTGCGTGGGGCCTTGATTAGTATCATCGCTTTCTTACTGCTTAATCCGCTCATCAAAACCATTGAGACCATTATAGACAGACCCAAAGCTGTTATTGCGATAGATAACTCTGAGTCGGTCGGTAGTTTTGGACAAAAGATTTTGCCCGAAATTCAAAAACTACAACAATCGCTCAACGATGAAGGGCTGGAGGTGTCTGTACAAACACTTGACAACCAAAATTTTGAAGGACAAAACGCAGATATAAAATTCAACCAAAAACGAACAAATCTATCGGGGCTAATCGGGAATATTAAAAATAATTTTGAAAGTCAAAATCTGACAGACGTTATTTTATTGACAGATGGCATAACTAACGAGGGACTTTCGCCAGTTGAGGGGAATTATACATTCAAGATTCACAGCATAGGATTGGGGGATACTATTCCCAAAAAAGATGTGAGTATTCGGTCGGTGATTGCCAATAAAATTGCTTATTTGGGTAATCAGTTCCCAGTTCAAGCCGATGTTGTGGCCACTGGTTTTGCTGGAAAAGCGGTCAATGTTGTACTCAAACAAAATGGGCAAATAGTTGGAAAACAAACGATTGCGTTCAAGCAAAACAATGATTTTCAGCAGGTTATGTTTCAGGCTGCTTCTAATCAAAGTGGTATGCAGCATTTTGTGATTGAAGTCGATGCGCTATCTGGTGAGTTTACAACTAAAAATAACCGCCGAGATGCGTACATTGATGTCATTGACGGCAAAGAAAAAATACTGTTGCTTGCGCTTGCCCCACACCCCGACCTCAAAGCCATCAGAAGTATTGTAGAGCGCAATGCCAATTATGAGTTAGACATCAAAATCATGGGAGTCAATCCGTCTCCGTTGCTTTTTACTGACCAAAAATACGACTTGATAATCTTGCATCAACTACCCGACTATTTTAATACTGGTGGTGAAATTGTTAAAAAATATATCGAAAAAGCCAACACTCCGCTTTTTTTTATTTTGGGCAATCAGTCAAGTGCCAATGCCGTGAGTGGCTTGAATGGTGCAGTGGCCATCAACGCCAATGCAGGGCAAATAGATCAAGTTACAGGTCGTTTTAACCCTAACTTTAAACTTCTCAATTTAGATGCTGATAAACTCAGTATTATCGAAAAACTACCGCCGCTTACAGTGCCTTTTGGTACATATAAACCGCTAACAGGTAGCGAAGTAATACTTTATCAGAATGTGGGTAATCTAAAAACTGACCGTCCATTACTAATTTTAAATACGGGTGCTATCCGAAAAACCGCTGTTTTGACAGGTGAAGGTCTGTGGCAATGGCGATTGGAAGAATATAATTTGACCGACAAGCAAGAAGCCGTTGATGAACTGTTTGAAAAAACGATGCAGTTGATTTCTGTCAAATACGATAAGCGCAAATTTAGGGTATATCCACTTGATAATGAGTATGATAGCGGCCAAAAAATAGTACTCGAAACAGAAATTTATAATGATATTTACGAAAAAATCTACGGTCAAAATGTGCGTTTAGACTTGACAGACGAACGTGGCAAAACCAAAATATATAGCTATGTCAATGCTGCTGGCACACGGTTTGAACTCAGCGGGTTGGCCGAAGGCGCATACCGATTTAAGGCCACTACGACAATTAATAACAAAGCCGAAAGTATAACAGGGCAGTTTATAGTCAGAGACTTACAGTTAGAAGCTCTCAACACAACGGCAGATTTTGGGCTATTGCGGCAGTTGGCTACTCAAACCAATGGACAGTTTGTGATGGCCAACGACATAGAAAACCTCAAAGTCTATTTGCTCAAAAACAAAGCTGCCAATCGCCTCGATAGTACCGAAGATTTGTTGGAACTAATACGCAAAAAGTGGCTATTTTTCTTGTTGTTGTTATTGGCCACCGCAGAGTGGGGCATCAGAAAATGGCAAGGAGGGTATTGAGTTTAAGTTATTTGCTATTTTTTGTTTACCCCAAAACAGCTAACTTTGCAATACTCAATAAATAACACAATGGCACAAAAATATCCTGTTGGTTTACAAGACTTTTCAGAACTACGCTTAGGTGGGTATGTCTATGTGGACAAAACGGCATACATTCACAGACTTGTCAATCAAGGCAAATACTATTTTCTATCTCGACCCCGTCGATTTGGTAAGTCGCTGTTTGTGAGTACAATGGACTATTTGTTCAAGGGTAGAAAAGAACTCTTTGAGGGCTTGCACATTACTGATAAATGGGACTGGACAAAGACCAATCCTATTATTAAGATTTCGTTTGCGTCTATTAGTCATAAAGAAAAAGGGCTTTGGAACGCTATCAATGACCAATTAAATAATATAGGAGAAGAGTATGGAATAACTTTTGGCGAAACCACTATCAGTGCCAAATTTAAAGAACTCATCGAAAAACTATCAACTCAGTATGGAAAAGTAGTAATACTGATAGACGAGTACGACAAGCCTATTATTGATTATTTGGGTATAGATGAGGCGGCTATGACTGTTGCGAGAGAAAACCGAGACGTACTCAAATCGTTTTATTCTATTTTGAAAGATGCCGACCCGTACCTAAAATTGGTCTTCATTACGGGCGTTTCTAAGTTTTCTAAAGTGTCTATTTTTTCAGATCTGAACAATTTGAATGACTTAACGCTTGATGGCCAATATTCGGGTATTTGTGGCATTACACAATCAGAATTAGAAACTAATTTTGCCGAGGAAATAGCCCTATTTGACAGCGAAGCCATCAAACGTTGGTACAATGGATATAGTTGGAAAGGTACAGAAAGTGTCTATAATCCTTTTTCGTTACTCAACTTTTTTTCTAAGAATGGCGATTTTCAAAATTATTGGTTTGAAACCGCTACGCCAACTTTTCTGATTAACCTTACTCAAAATAAATACCTGTATAATTTTGAGAATCAGCGCATTACGCCAAGTCAGTTGAGCGCATATAGCTTAGAAAATCTACAAATTTTGCCTTTGATGTTTCAAACTGGCTACTTAACCATCAAAAACTATGACGAAGAGGGTAATATTTATACCTTAGACTACCCAAATTTAGAGGTACGGAGGTCATATTTAGAGTCATTAGCCGATGCCTATATCCAAAGTGAGCAAGACCAGAGCGGTGTATTAGTTTATGACATTAGGCAAGCGTTGATGACTTGCGATATGGCTAAATTAGAACGTCTTATCAATACACTTTTCAAATCAATTCCATATACTCTGTGGCAAAACGAAAACGAACATTTTTATCATGCCATACTACACCTGTCGTTTCGATTGCTCAATATTTACGTTGAGTCAGAAGTGCAAAGCTCAGATGGGCGGCTCGATGCGCTAGTACGTTTAGACAAATTCGTTTATTGTTTTGAGTTTAAGTTAGATGGTTCTGCCGAGGCTGCTCTGCAACAAATCAAAGACAAGGGCTATTTAGTGCCTTATCAAAATCAAGGTAAAACCTGTATTGGAATTGGCCTCAATTTTTCGAGCCAGACCAAAAAAGTCGAGAAAATGCTATGGGAAGAAATACAGGTAAATTAGTGTAATATTTAATGAAAAGCATAAAATATAAAACAAGACGACGATTGTTAAAATGTTTTTCGTTTTTCGTTTTTCACTTTTCACTTTTTATTTTTCACTTTTCTCAAGCCCAAGATAGCACCATTGCACCAGCACCTCGCCCCAACTACAAATCCCTTCGCTGGTTAATGGCAGCCGAAGCCGCTACTTATACAGCTACGGTCGTTGGTCTTAGTTCGGCTTGGTATCAAAACAATGACTATTCTCGATTTAGAATCATTGACGACAGCCACGAATGGTTACAGATTGATAAAGTGGGGCATTTTTATACTTCTTACCAGATTTGTAGGGCTTCGGCGGCATTGTACCGCAATACGGGTGTAAGTCAAAAACAAGCCGCTATTTATGGCGCTATTTCTGGTTTTATGTTCCTGACACCTATCGAAATTTTAGACGGTTTCCAGTCAGACTATGGTTTTTCGCCTTCTGATATGGCCGCTAATGTATTGGGGCCAGTGGCTTTTTTAGGTCAATATGCGCTTTGGGGCGAAGCCCGAATACAGCCTAAATGGTCGTTTCGTAACACAAACCTGGCCGCCATACGCCCCGAACTTTTGGGACGAAACAACACAGAACGCTGGCTCAAAGATTACAATGGTCAGACTTATTGGTTTTCGGCAAACTTATATTCTTTCTGGCCAAAATCTAAGCTGCCAAAATGGCTTAATGTGGCCGTAGGTTATGGTGTACAAGACATGATTTCAGCAGAAATACCAAAGAGTCGGTTACTTGGTTATAGCCCATATCGGCAATATTATTTGTCGTTAGACCTGGACTTCACCAAAATTCAAACAAAAAAACGTTGGCTCAAAACGATTTTCTTAATGGCCAACTCACTAAAAATACCAGCACCAGCCATAGAATTTAGTAGAAATGGTGTGAAGCTACACGGATTGTATTTTTGAGACATACAGAACGGTCATAAAAAGTATGGGGCAATACAAACCTGCATTGCCCCATACTTTTTAAAAACTAAATATGAATTTTTACATATTGTTCGAACTTATTTTTGCTCCAAAGTATTCACGATTGAGGCGAGCAATATGAACTAACGATATTGACTTCGGACATTCTGCCGCACAAGCACCTGTATTGGTACAAGCACCAAAGCCTTCTTCGTCCATTTGTGCTACCATGCGCTCGACACGCTTCATGCGCTCGGGCTGTCCTTGTGGCAAGAGCGATAGCTGCGACACCTTGGCCGAAACAAACAACATGGCCGAGGCGTTTTTGCAAGATGCCACACAGGCACCACAACCTATACAAGCCGCTGCCGAAAACGCTTCGTCTGCATCTTCTTTGGCTATCGGCAAGCTGTTGGCATCACGGGCATTACCAGTATTGACAGATACATAACCACCAGAAGCGATGATGCGGTCGAAAGCCGACCGATTGACTACCAAGTCTTTGACAACTGGAAACGCAGCGGCTCTCCATGGTTCGACAACGATAGTATCTCCATCTTTGAACGACCTCATGTGTAGCTGACAGGTTGTTACACCATGCAGCGGGCCATGCGGCTCGCCGTTGATGTGCATGCTACACATACCACAAATACCCTCACGGCAGTCGTGGTCAAAAGCGATTGGTTGCGTACCTTCGGTGATGAGCCGCTCGTTGAGTACGTCCATCATTTCCAAAAACGACATATCTTCTGAAATACCCGACACGGGGTAGGTTTCGATTTTGCCCGATGTTTTGGCGTTTTTTTGTCGCCATACTTTGAGCGTGAGGTTCATATTTCCTTGCATTATTTTTATTAAGTATTGT
>JAYVJH010000405.1:0-4211 GCA_043769455.1 Runella sp.
CCACCCGCTTGGTGCAACTGGCGCAATAATTTCGGCTACTTTGATTGACGAAATGGAGCGTACTGGCAAGCAATTTGGCCTTTCGACGCTTTGTATTGGCGGTGGAATGGGTATTGCTACTATTTTTGAGTTGGTGTAAGTATAGACGTTAGATTTCGGATATTCAGCGAAGCCATCGCTCCAAGTGATGGCTTCGCTCGACAGATTTCCATTCCGTGGTCTATGTCCTTACAGACCAGAGCAATGTCCTGTGGAGACACAGGCCACGGAGCAGAGTTCGATGGTTTCGGTTGTTCTTTCTGTTGATAGATATTTTTGTAATGATGGTTTTTGAGAAGTTTCAATAAATTCTGTCAAAAGTTCATCACAACAATATACAGTGATGTCTTTCTGTTTTAAAATATCTTTCAAAACAGAAAGACGCTTGCCAATAGCAAAACTAACCCAAATATTTACATCAAAAATGACTTTCATCGCTTACGTTTCGCCCGACGGCTTTCTGTTACCAATTCAGAAACCTCGTTATCTGAAATAGGTACATTAACTGGTGCATTCTGAATGTAGTCGTCAAGTTGTTGTTGTTGCGTTTCTACTTCTACAAATTCAAGCATTGATAACATTTGTAAAAATGGTTTTTTCTTTCGTTTATCCACGTAGAGCGTTACTCGTTCTCTTAAAGCAGTCATAGTTTTTTGTATTTTTAGTAAATTTATCAAAAATACAAACATTTTAATTATCAATTTTAATTATCAATTTTTCATTAGATAAATATGGCAATCAACTATTCAATCAATAATGGCATAGCCACCATTAGCTGGAACGTAACCAGCTCGCCCATGAACGTCCTAAACGACGAGTCTATACCGGCTTTTGCCGAAGCCCTCGAAAAAGCCTACGCCGATGCCGACGTAAAGGGCATTATTGTAACGTCCGAAAAACCTGAGTTTGTGGCTGGTGCAGACCTTAAAATGCTACTTCGTAACCAGCAACTACCCAAGTCTGAAATGTATAAGGTTTCGATAGGACTCAATACTATTTTTCGTAAAATGGAAACCAACGGTAAACCCATCGTAGCGGCCATCAATGGTACAGCTTTGGGCGGTGGTCTGGAAATCTGTTTGGCTTCGCATTATAGAGTGGCCTTAGACAATCCCAAAACAAAACTCGGCTTGCCCGAAGTAAAAGTAGGTCTCTTGCCAGGTGCAGGCGGTACACAACGATTACCCCGTATGATTGGCATGCAGGCGGCTTTGCCGTTGATATTAGAAGGCAAAGAACTTAGTCCCAAAGATGCACTCGGCATGGGCATTGTCGATGCCATAGCTGCCACACCAGCCGAAATGATAGAAAAAGCGTTGGCATATATTGCCGCCAATCCAAGCCCTGTAAAACCGTGGGACGAAGTAAACAAAAAAACAGGAAAGATACAGGCCCGTGAAAACTTCAAAGTACCCAACGGTAATGTACTCACACCCGTAGGCGCACAGACTTTTGTGGTAGGGACGGCCATGATGATGGACAAATCAAAGGGCAACTACCCAGCTACGCAGCACATCATGGCTTGTGTTTATGAGGGGCTATTGGTCAATATCGACAAAGGCTTGGGCATAGAATCTCGGCATTTTGTGGCGGTGGCTACTTCAAAAGAAGCTGGTAACCTTATCAGAACCATGTTTTTGGGTATGAACGAAGCCAACAAAGGCGCAAGCCGCCCCAAAGATGTACCAAAAACCGATGTCAAGAAAGTCGGTATCTTGGGTGCAGGTATGATGGGTGCAGGTATAGCTTATGTGAGCGCAGTAGCGGGTATTGAAGTTGTGTTGAAAGATGTAACAGCCGAAAGTGCAGAAAAAGGCAAAGACTACGCCCGTGGCATACTCGAAAAAGCCATCGGTCGTGGCAAAATGGATAGACTCAAAGCCGATGGTATTTTGAGTTTAATCAAAACCACTGGTGATGCCGCTGACTTGAAAGGTTCAGATTTAATTATAGAGGCCGTATTTGAAAACCGTGAACTCAAAGCCACCGTTACCAAAGAAGCCGAGCCGATGTTAATTGCAAACGGTGTTTTTGGCTCAAATACTTCTACGCTACCTATCACTGGCTTGGCGCAAGCATCGGCAAATCCTAAGAACTTTGTAGGTATTCACTTTTTTAGCCCTGTCGATAAAATGATGCTCGTAGAGATGATTGTTGGCAAAGAAACCTCTGACTATGCCCTTGCCGTAGCGATTGACTTTACCCGCAAAATCCGTAAAACGCCTATCGTTGTCAATGACTCACGTGGTTTTTATACTTCTCGTTGTTTTGGTACTTATACATCAGAAGGCATTGAACTGTTGAAAGATGGTGTAAACCCGATATTGATAGAAAACGCTGGCAAAATAATGGGAATGCCCGTAGGTGCGCTGGCTGTAGCCGATGAAGTAGCCATAGATTTGGCCTATAAAATATCGGGTGCAGCCGTCCGTGATGGTGTATTGTCAGAACACGACACGACCTACCAAGTGTCAAAACGATTTACAGAAATGGGCCGTTTGGGCAAAAAAGCCAAAGCTGGTTTTTATGAATATCCCGAAGGTGGTACTAAATATTTGTGGGAAGGATTAGCCGAAATGTTCCCATTAGCAGCCGAGCAGCCCAATTTAGAAGAAGTCAAAACACGGTTGTTTTACCGCCAAGCCCTCGAAACGGTACGCTGCTACGAAGAAGGCGTAATCCGTACCAAACTTGATGCTGACTTAGGCTCGATTTTGGCTTGGGGCTTCCCGCCATACACAGGTGGTACGCTGTCGTTTGTAAACTTTGTAGGCATTGAAAAGTTCGTTTCAGAATGTGACAGATTGGCCGATACTTACGGCGAGCGATTTAGACCAACGGCCAAACTCAAAGAAATGGCTGCGGCTGGGACGGGTTTTTAGTCTTGCAGAGGAGCTGAGTTCGCTGAGGTTTTTTACGCTGGTAATCTTTATTCAAGATTACCAGCGTTTTTTTATTCTTGTGGCTTGACTTTAATTGTTTCTACGGTTTGGTCTAACAATGTGCCAATTAAGTTTATATCCAAAAGTAATACGGTATTTTAATTTTGATAACTTACTGATTAACAGTATTGTATTTAATCCACGATACCGTACTATATACTCACGACTACTTAAAATAGTCGCTATTTTGTTTTCAAAAATATTTACCAAAAGCAAATGCTGGTGTTGGTAAATAGGAAATACCAAGACCCCTATCCGAACGTATTTTACCCTCCGTAAAATAAAAAGGGACTATGCCCGCTCTCAAAAACCAATTATTTCTTAAACTTTGGTAGCGATACCCTACTCTGGGCATCAAAAAAGTTACTATCTTTTTCGTGCCATTTGCATCGGGATAAATATTTGACTCCCCATACCAAGCTGTTAGCCCAATACTCAATTCTAAAAAATGGTTTTTAGCCTCTTTTAGATAAATAGGCTCTATTACTATCACGGGCGTTCGCATGGCTTCCCACCAAAGATAAGCGATTCCGAATCTAACATTGGTACGATGATTGTCTTTGTAGTGTATATTGCGCTCATAG
Organism: Runella sp.; assembly: GCA_043769455.1. Classification (GTDB taxonomy): domain Bacteria; phylum Bacteroidota; class Bacteroidia; order Cytophagales; family Spirosomataceae; genus JAYVJH01. Next base: position 3,566 of record JAYVJH010000405.1, read on the forward strand.
TTAAGCGTATAGAGACCGCCATTTCCTAACAGTTCTAAGTAGCGAGCATTTCGCTTTATGATTTTGGGTGTAGTTGTACTATCTTTCTGTCCAAATCCCCCAAAATATATAAACAGAAGCGATAAGATAACGATAGATTTTTTCATGGTTTTACTGTTTTGACACTTGGGTTTTAAATACTTGCCCTCCCAAATCCACATTTAGGAAATATAATCCTTTCTCAATATCGCTTATATCTACTTCTAACGCTGTATTTGTTTCAAAATATTTAAGTTTTTGAATATGTTTGACCGTTACCACAGCGATTATTAGTTTCTACTTTTACCTTTGCAAAATTTGTGAAAAACAAATCACAACTTGGCCCTTGCGTGTACGGCGTACCAGTACCTGCCACCACGGTCCACGACCAAGACGTTGCCCCTTGCGAATAAACATTTAAAGTAACATTATTAGAGGACACCATATTAACAGATTGAGATGGACTACCATTGACCGTTTGGCTTGTAATTTGAGGAGTCCCATACCACAAAATCGCACTACTACTTGTATTATAGAGTGCGACATAACTATTCAGAAAGCTGAATAGGACTTTTCCAGAAAATGATATTCCAGAAATCTTCTATCCATTTTTCAGCAAATGATAAAG
>JAYVJH010000406.1:0-11721 GCA_043769455.1 Runella sp.
TTGAAAGGATTGGTACTTTTGGCCAAAACTTTCCGAGACATCGTATAATCTTTGAGTTTGAGCCGCTGAATAGTATCATAGATTTTATTTACCTCTCGATATACCAATATTTCGATGGCATAATAAATCAAGAAACAACCAGTACCAAAACTTGAAATACCAGCCACAAATAGCACTGAGGGCGATATGCCATCAATAAAAGATAGAAAAATGATAGTCAGAGCCGAAATCAAAAAAGCCAGCAAAAAGGCGATAAAGCGAGGATTGAGTAGCATTGAGATTTGGTGAAAGTCTGTGGTGTCGGTACAAATTTACCAATTTAAAAAAGTATTTCGTATTATTTTTGTAAAACAAAATCAAATTGTCTATTTTTGCAGTCCTATTTGAAAATATAAGTAAAACAATGGCAAAGAAAGGCAATCGTATTCAGGTAATATTAGAATGTACCGAACACAAAACATCGGGCGTACCAGGTATGTCTCGTTATATTACGACCAAAAATCGTAAAAACACACCAGGTCGTATGGAAATCAAGAAATTTAACCCTTTCTTGAAAAAAGTTACCGTTCATAAAGAAATTAAATAACAACACCCATTAGTCGTTGGTCATTAGCCATTGGTCATTAGTTTTTGCCAGTCGCCAATAGCCATACACTCAATGGCTTAAATAAATAAAACAATGGCTAAGAAAGTAGTTGCAACCCTCAAAAAAGAAGGTGGAAAAGCGTACACAAAAATCATTAAGGCCGTAAAATCGCCGAAAACAGGTGCTTACACGTTCAAAGAGGAAATAATGCTCGCAGAAGATGCGATAGCTGCCCTCAAAAACTAATTCGCCCTCGAAATAATCTTTCAAAGAAGTCCTCTTTATGGGGACTTTTTTGTTGTACCTTTGTTTCTGAAAACGCTCAACAAACAACGATTTATTTATGGGACTTTTTGACTTTTTTTCAAAAGAAAAAAAACAATCACTCGACAAAGGATTAGAAAAAACAAAAGAAAGTTTTTTTGGCAAACTGAGCCGTGCCGTTGTCGGTAAGTCGGTAGTTGATGAAGAAGTATTGGACGAATTGGAAGAAATTTTGATTAGTTCAGATGTGGGAGTGGGTACAACTGTCAAAATCATCAAGCGCATCGAAGAACGAGTTGCCAAAGACAAATATACAGGTACAAGTGAGTTGGACAGGATTTTGAGGGAAGAAATAGCGGCCTTACTCACCGAAAACCAATCTGTAGATGTTAGCAATAGTTTTGAAACCGACAATTTGCCCAAGCCTTTTGTAATAATGGTCGTGGGCGTAAACGGTGCTGGCAAGACAACAACCATTGGCAAACTGGCGCAACAGTTTCATAGCCGAGGCAAAAAAGTAGTATTGGGTGCGGGCGATACATTTAGAGCCGCCGCAGTGGACCAGCTCAAAACCTGGGGACAACGTGCCGACGTACTCGTCATAGACCATGGCATGAACACCGACCCCTCGGCAGTGGCTTACGATGCTATCAAAAAAGGTGTAGAACTCAACGCCGATGTGGTTATTATTGATACTGCTGGGCGGCTACACACCAAAATAAACTTGATGAACGAACTCACCAAAATCAAGCGTGTGATGCAAAAAATACTGCCAGAAGCCCCACATGAAGTACTGCTGGTGTTGGACGGAAGCACAGGCCAAAACGCAGTCATTCAGGCACGTGAGTTTACCAAAGCCACCGAAGTTACGGCATTGGCCATAACAAAATTGGATGGTACAGCCAAAGGCGGTGTAGTGATTGGTATCTCAGACGAGTTCAAGATACCCGTTAAGTACATTGGCGTTGGCGAAAAAATCGAAGACTTACAAGTTTTTGATAGAGTAGAGTTTGTAGATTCTTTGTTTAAAAAGTAGCCGTTTTTTTAGTAGATTTGCAACAAAATCATTCATCTCACATTTCTTAATTATCCATTAAAATAAATGGCCAAAGTACAAAGCAACCGACACCAGCCTGTTTATCAGATGCCTACCGCGGCACTTTCAGTCAAAACTAAACGGTTTTCGTTAGACAAAAAACAATACGTTAAGATAGCCATGCGCCAGCAATGGGACGCACAAAAAATGTGGGTTTTATTGCCATTGGGCTTGTTGTTAATCAATGCGATATTGAACTTGACAGGCGTTTATCCCAACTACTGGATATACATTATGGTAGTTTTGGGTGCAGGGCTTTACGTTGGTTTCTGGTGGGTGCAGTTTACAGGCATAACGCAGTTGGATCAGTATAAGCAACTTTTTGAAAAATATATCTACGAAATAGACAGCCGCCAAATTATGATAAAAGTCAATGCCAAAGAAGGCGGTATGATACAATGGGATATGATTACGGGCGCAACTAAACGCGTTGATTCATACTTACTTACGATGTCGAGAGGGCAGTTTTTGTTGTTTCCGTTTACAGTCTTTAATTCAGAAAGCGATATGCGATTGCTGGAAAGAATATTGAAACAAAAAAACTTGCTGACCGAAGAAAAAGTAAAATAATAGTACGATATTTTACCGAAGCCTTCGCTCAAATCGGACTGTCGCACAGCGAAGGCTTCCGTGTGATAAGACTAACGACCAATAACCAACCTATGTCCAGTAAACTCCACGAACTTGGCTTGCATCTCACCACAGGGTTGGGTAGTGTGCTGATTAGGCAGTTGGTGGCACAATTTGGCTCTGCCGAAAAAGTTTATGAAAGTAACCTCAAAAATTTGTTGCGGGTGCCTGGCATTGGACAGAATGTAGCTCGGCAAATTTTAGATAAATCGGGCTTGCAGGCGGCAGAAACAGAACTCAAAAGCGTTGAAAATCATAAGTCTGAGGTTATTTTTTATACTGACCCCAGCTACCCCAAACGGCTCAAATCGTTGTACGATGCTCCTGCTCTGCTGTACTCAAAAAGTAATTTAGATTTCAATTCGGGTAGTTTTGTGGGTATTGTTGGTACTCGCAAAGCAACCGACTATGGCCGAGCCGTTACCGAAGAAATTGTGCAGGGGTTGGTCAATAAAAACATAGCCGTAATGAGTGGTCTCGCTTATGGTATTGATATTATTGCCCACCGAGCTTGTCTCAAAGCCAACGTACCGACTGTGGGAGTGATGGCTACTGGTTTAGATACTATTTATCCCAGCACGCATCTCAAAACTTCGCAAGAAATTCAGGAAACAGGGGGGCTTTTGACCGAAAATAGATTTGGCACAAAACCCGATGCTGTGCGTTTTCCAGCTCGTAATCGCATCATTGCTGGTATGTCTGATGTTGTGATTATTGTCGAAGCTGCTCAGAAAGGTGGTGCGCTCATTACGGCAGAGTTTGCCAATAACTACAACCGAGACGTATTTGCTGTGCCAGGCAACTTGCACAACTCGTATTCGATTGGTTGCAATAAACTGATTCAAGAAAACAAGGCACAGATTTTTACAGGGGTCGATAATCTCCTTGAAGCCATGCGCTGGCTACCAACCACACCCTCCGATCAAAAAATGGTGGACTCTGCTGCTGCCATCTTGACTTTTACCCAAGAAGAAAGCCAAGTAATAGCTCTACTCAAACAACATGGCGAAACGCACATTGACGATTTGAGTTGGCACAGTAAAATTCATCACAGCAAACTCGCTACACTGTTGCTCAACTTAGAGTTTCAAGGTTTTTTGCGCTCGCTGCCGGGCAAGAGGTATGTGTTGTGTTGAGAATAGCGTGCGTTATTTTATCTTTTTTTGTGCTATATATGGGCGAAGAGGGTGAACGGTCATCCGCTCTAATTTCGGATCAATCACTACGTCCAAGTCTTGCATTGGTACTGCGCCTAATAGTATTTCAGAATTGCCTGGCAAAACAACTGCTCGACAAAGTGTGTTTCGGTTTTCAAACTGAACGGTTACAGGGCCTACTAATTTATACGTCTGAATGCTCCCATCAGCCAATTCTGCACTCTCAATACCCAACTCTGTCAAGCCAAGTTGAGCTTGTATATTCTCGTTGATGCACAATAGCGTTGCACCAGAGTCCACCAAGGCACTTACTTGTGTATGCCTCACTTGGTCTTTCGAAATATAGCCTTTTGCAGCGGCATCTTTCTCAAAAGTATTGGTCAGTTCGAGGGTTGCGTATATGAGTCCCATTTTGATAATTGTTTTTGTTTGACAAATATGAAGAGGATTTTTGAAAACTCTTTAATAATGTTCCCATAAATTTATTCGTCTAAAAATACATTTTTTACTACTTTTGATGAAAAATAGAAAAGTTTATGAATACCGTCGTTTTTTGTTATGAATAAACTAATTATACCTCTTTCTAAATAAGATCTCGTCCGATACTATTTATCACGACTTGCATTAAACAAACACATGAAAACAAAAGGAACACGTACCAATAAAGTCAATATCGTTACACTTGGTTGTAGCAAAAATATTGTGGATTCTGAAAATATTTATACCCAACTCAAAGGTAATGGCTACAAAGTAACGCACGAATCTAAAAAAGATGATGCCCAAATTGTGATTATTAACACTTGTGGGTTTATTGACAATGCCAAAGAAGAGTCTATCAATACTATTTTGAGATATGCCGATGCCAAAGAAGCGGGTATTGTCGATAAAGTGTATGTAACGGGCTGTTTGTCGCATCGATACAAAGATGAGCTATCGCTCGAAATACCCACTATTGATGCGTGGTTTGGTACAAACGAACTGCCCAGACTACTCAAAACCCTCAAAGCCGACTACAAACAAGAACTCGTTGGCGAGCGGCTACTGACAACGCCCGCACATTATGCCTATCTAAAAATTGCTGATGGTTGCGACCGCCCATGTAGTTTCTGTGCTATTCCGCTCATGCGTGGTGGCCATATTTCTCGGCCTATTGATGAGTTGTTGATTGAGGCTAAATCGCTGGCACGGCGTGGCACAAAAGAACTGATTTTGATTGCCCAAGACTTGACGTATTATGGTTTGGATTTGAATAAAAAACGAGATTTGGCCAATTTACTCAATCAACTTGCAGACGTTGAGGGTATAGACTGGATACGACTACAATACGCATATCCGTCTGGTTTTCCGTTGGACGTGTTGGACGTAATGCGTGAGCGGTCTAATATTTGTAATTATCTTGATATGCCACTACAAAGCGGAAGTACCGAAATGCTCAAAACGATGCGTAGGGGAATTACCCGTGAAAAAACCGAAGATTTAATAAAAACTATCAGAGACACTGTGCCAAATATTGCCATCAGGACGACCCTCATAGCTGGCCACCCCAACGAAACCGAAGCAATGTTTGAAGAAACATTAGAATTTGTAGAACGAATGAGATTTGACCGCTTGGGAGTTTTTACTTACTCGCACGAAGACCAAACGCACTCACACACCCTGCCCGACAACGTACCCGAAGAAGTAAAACAACAACGTGCCGACGACCTGATGGCTGTGCAGCAAGATATTTCGGCAGAGTTGAATGCCAAAAAAATAGGCAATACTTACAAGGTGCTTTTTGACAGAAAAGAAGCAGGTTATTTTGTGGGTCGAACTGAATTTGACTCACCAGAGGTGGACAATGAAGTGCTGGTTTCGGCTGACCAATATGTGAGAATGGGTGATTTTGCACAAGTGCAAATCACCCATTCAGAAGAATTTGATTTGTATGGCAACGTAGTACTTACATCTTAATAACCTTGGCTGCTACTGGAATACATCTTACGTTGGAGCAATTAACTATTGGCCCCTCTGGTGCAGGTGGGGTTGGGTCGGAGGGTGTCGTAGAAGGCCTAATCGTAACACTACTGGCGTTAGCTGCCGATAAACCTACTGCACACTGGTTCTCTATTTTTGTAATCGTATAAACCATCTCTACAGTTGGCGAGATAGCTACTTTTGCGGTAGTCATGGTCATAGTGGCCGACAATCCTCCAGAGAGTGTTACCACTACGGGCAAGTCGCCTGCTTGCAGCGTGAGAGTTAGTTCGGTATATTGCCCTGTCGCTGCCGCCAATGCCACAACAGGCTTTACAGCGCACTGGTTTGTGATATTGGTGTAAGTGCCTTTGGTGGCCACGGTAGTTACTCCCGCCGACACAATTTTGGTAACCTTAGACGATGGCAGGGTGGACATAAGAGTCAGACTGTAGCATTTATCAATATTGGCTGCTGCTATGTCAAACTCAACGGCAAACATTTTTATCCACGTAGTACCTACCAACATTCCATCGGTAGCTCCCTTACTGTTTACGATATTGGTTGTAAATATCCCCGCCGTGCTGTCGGTTGTCATACTTATCAGCGAGTCCATTACTTCATACATTCCGCCCGAAAAGTTATCTCTTGACTTGAAGTGAGGATTTTTGAGCTGATTGGTAGTAAATCTAACACGAATATTAGCCCCCTCTAACTTAAAAGCACTATCGACATTGACAGCCCTTATCTCTACCGATACTACTACTTTCTTTTTGGCACAGTCGAGCGACTGATGAACGAGACGTAGATCATATACTCCTTGTGCAAAGCTGTTATTTGTAGCGAAAAGTACCACTAAAAGCAGACTGGCTACAACGGTTATTACTTTTTTCATAATTATTAATTTTTTTGATTACTTATTACACTTTACAAATAGTATGCCAATCTAAAAATCTACCCCCGAGAATTTTCCATTATTTTTCATCCACATCAACTTATCTACAATATCTACAGCCCCATCTAAGTTCATATCTTCTGCCATGTACTTCAAAAATACCCCATTCCTTTGCCGCCATTTATTGTTGTCAGATACATCTACAACGGGGTTATCGGCTTTAAGGCAGTCGCCACCATAGAGTAAAAAAATAGTGCCTATTTTTTTTTGGCCATAACCAAAACCACCAAGCGGTATATATGAATTTTGAAATCGAAAATCATAACTAATCTGATTGCTAACAACGCCAACAGGAACAGGAGATACTGCCCCAATATGATTGCGATGGTCGGCTGCTACATAGTATTGTTGCGATGTGTTGAGTACTGGGCAAGTTGCCAATGTTGTTACTGTCCCATTTTTGTTTAGTAAAGCCGCAGTGCGATAAATAGTTGTTGTTTTGTCGTCTGGATCTGTTCTGAGCGAAAGAAGCACCCAATCAACTACATTAACGTTGTAGGGTTGCGGTACAGTTTCAGTACCCATATAGTTCCAAGGTGCTACACGATATGGCTGGCCTGCTGGTGTACTTGTACCAAATGGATCTATGACCGTTTGGCCTGGCAAAAGTCCCTGCAAGTTCAATTCTGTACTCATCAGATTGTTGCCAATATAGGGGCCTTCGAGTAGCATTTTTATATTTAGACAGGCCAACATATTTGAATTGGCTGCAATATTTACTTTGATATTGGCTTTTATACTTTCGCAGTTTAGCACTGTCTGGGTAACATAGTAATCGGTTGTACCGACAACGGACGTGTTTGGGATAGGTGTAGTGCTACTCCCGAAGCCACCCAAAAGCGTAGTGTACCAGCTCAAAGTACTACCCAAAGCAACGAGAGCAGTAGCAGTTTGGTTTTGGGTATAATTGACGGGTGATGTTACAGACGGAGTAGTAGGAATAGGATTGACAGAAAAAGTAGGGCTAACGGGACTCACTCCATTGGGGATAGTCGATATAATTCTGACCCGATAGCCACTACCAGCCGCTATATTGGCTGGAATAGTAGCCGACAGAGGGCTGCCTGTTCCAAATGTAGGAATATCTATGAAGTTGCCTCCATTGGCATCTGATAGTTGTACTTGATAGGTGGCCGTATTGGTGGTTATATTGCTCGTAAAAGCCACTGAGATAGGTCTTCCCGCACAAGCCATCGTTGTCGAGACAGTAGCCGATGATATATTGGCGGTAGCGGTAACATTCAAAAAATAATCTTCTGCCTCACCAAAAGGTAGTTCTATGCAGGGATTGGTAACTTGCCCAAATGACCCAAAACCTGACCTGATTCTCATACGAAGGCTACCTACTGAGGTTGTGCTTGGAATGGTAAACGACCCAGTAGCAGTTGGGTTCATACGGGCTACTGTGGCATCATCGCTTTGATAAATTATTTCTGAATTGTCAAAAACACCATTTTTGTTATAATCTATCCAAACAGTAACGTGCTGGTCAAAAAATGTTCCCGTTCCTCCTCTGATGGCCCTTGCAGTGAAAGTATAGGTCTTGCCAGCCTCAACGTTATAGGGTGTGGCCGTAAAATTGCCAAAATTAGTGGGCGAACAACCCGAAGCGAGGTTAGTGATGATGTTGGTTGTACCTTCTTTCAAAATAAAATCGTCAATCAGTACACCAACACTTGAACAAGAGTTGGTATAAGCAGGGACACAATAACTCAGACTGGTTGTAATCTGAAAAACACTGCTGTATTGTGTCGAAGCATTGGAAGCTTTAACTCTGTAATAGTAAGTTGTAAAGGCCGTTGCTGACTGGTCTGTGAATGTGGTTATATTGGGGGCCAAGCCAGCAATAGCAACAAAGCCAGTTGTTGCCGAAGTAGTCGACCGCTCAATGATAAACCCTGTTTCGTTTAAAGAATTATCCTTAAAAGTTAAAGTCAAACCTGTATTACCAATAGCACCTGCCAAACCACTCGGTATATTTACTCCTGTTACTGATGACGGACAATTGAGAGTATATTGGCTATTGAGGTCTGTTCTCAACAATAAGCCATCGGCAATACGACCATATTGACCACCCGTAAAACCATTGCCACAAACAATTGGGTAATAAGACATGATGTTGCTCATACTTGGTGTGTATAGCTGGTTTTGTGCATCTCGGACGCTGCCTTGATAGGTGCAGCCAAGTATTTGGGTCGAATCTATTGACCGTCCATAGGGGTCTGAGGGTGTATCGCACAGTAAGTCGCCTTTGAGTGTACAGTTGGCGTTGGCGGTTGTCAGTCGTGTAACTAACTCTCTGTCTGCTATATTACTATCGAAACTACTCTGAAATGTATGTAGCAAATTAAAATAATGCCCCAGTTCATGAGATAGTGTTCGGGTGTCGGCCACTGAGCTACTTTGTACAAATATTCGGTTGGTTGCCATAAACGTACTCGGGAAGTACGCATAGCCAGAAACAGGAAGACCACCAAAGTTAATACTGTTTGTGAAATATATGTTAATGGCATTAGTAACATCGTTGGCCCAACAGAGTACACTCTCTTGGCTGTTGGCAAAGTCATAATAAGTAGAACTATTGATATAATTTGGGCTACCGCACAAATAAAACTGAATACCAGCATTGATATATAATGTATTTGTTTGGGCAATAGCTTTGTTTAAATCTACCAGACTAAGACCACCCGACCCATCTGACTTTCGTAAGATATGCGCTTTTATGGCTATGTAGGTGGGTGTGGCGGCTATATTGGCCGTTACAAATTGTTGTTTGAGTTGTAAAATTCGCTGCTCTCGTTGTCTGACAATTACCTCACTTTCGTTTGTTACTGGACAAGGCAAGGTCTGTGCCGATGTTTGCATTACAAACATCGGCACAGACCCTAATACTAATAAAAGCAAATAACGTAGATAAATTATCATAGAACCCGATACCAAAATAGTTTTTTAACACGTTATACTCCCCCAGACCCATTAGATGCGTAAGCAGTCTAATGGCTTTGGGGAAGCTAACTTGTGAGAAAAATATAAATTATGGGAAAGGGAAATACACGGATTACGGAGCAATTTTCATGCCACATAATTATCCAAAAAACATAGTAAGTCGTAACAAAAACAGGTTTCTTACCAGAAATACCAATAAATACCAACTAAGCAAATCAAAATGACAGATGCGCCAAAAGCAAAGCCAGTGTCAAGTTTGAACATCTTGGTGTCTATTTCTAAACCTTTCTTTTCATCGGGCAATATAAACCCCAGCACAACCATACCCAACACACAAAGCAAGAACACTATGCCCATGCGGTCGAGGAATGGAATGGCTGACCAGTCTATGGCCAAAAATGGAAGCTGGATATTGTTGTGCATAAAAAGGGCCATCAAAAAACCGCCCACAATAGCCCATAGTGCGCCTGCCGAATTGGTACGTTTCCAAAAAAACCCCATGACAAACGAGGCAAAAATACCAGGCGAAAGTAGTCCTGTCATTTCTTGAATAAACTGAAAACCGCCTTCTTTGTCGATACCCATAAAAGGCGAAATAACAATGGCCATAACCATCGCCACCACAACCACAATACGACCAACCCAGACAAGTTGTTGTTCTGTTTGATTTTGCCCAAAGAATTTTTTGTAAATATCCAATGTAAAAATTGTAGAAATACTATTTGCTTTACCAGCCAGCGATGCCACAATGGCTGCCGTCAAGGCTGCAAACGAAAGTCCTTTAAGACCAGTCGGCAATAAATTCAAGAGTACTGGATAGGCTTTGTCTTGCAAAATAAATCCTTTGTCATTGAGCATTTCGGCATGAAATAGCCCTTTTTGGTACAAAGTATAAGCCGCAATACCTGGCAGCGTAACGATAATGGGCATCAATAATTTTAAGAAAGCAGCAAATAATATACCTCGGCGGGCTGTTTTGAGGTCTGCACCCAAAGCCCGTTGTGTAATGTATTGGTTACAGCCCCAATAGTTGAGGTTTACTATCCACATCGCCCCAACCAACACTGTTAGGCCAGGCAGAGCCATGTAGGTATCTTTGGTAGCACCTTTGCCGTCGATATATGTCAATTGATTGGGCTTAAACATCATGTGGAAATGGTCGGCAGATTTTTCCATCATCAAACTTAGACCGTTCATTAGCCCACCAGAACCATCGTAGGCCGTCGAAACCAGTGTAACAGCCAGATAAGTTGTAGCCAAACCACCCACAATCAAAAACACAACCTGAATGACGTCGGTATAACCAATGACTTTCATACCGCCCAAAGTAATAATAATGGCAAAAACAGCCAGCCCAACCATACAGCCATAAAAATCAAGCCCCGAAATACCCGAAACGGCCAATGCCCCCAAGTATAAGATTGAAGTAAGATTGACCAAAATATATAGCCCCAACCAGAAAATAGCCATAATCGTTGAAACCGTGCCATTGTAGCGTTGGTTCAAGAATTGGGGCATTGTAAAAATACGATTTTTGAGATAAATAGGCATAAAAAACGTAGCCACAACGAGCAGCGTAGCGGCGGCCATCCATTCATAAGTAGAGATGCCCAAGCCCATCGAAAACCCATTGCCAGCCATTCCAATAAACTGCTCTGCCGAAATATTGGAAGCAATGAGTGATGCGCCAATAGCCCACCAAGTGAGCGACCCCTCGGCCAAAAAGAAGTCTTTGGTGTTGGCTGATTCAGATTTTTTTTGGTTGTAAATCCAATAACCATAACTCGCCACAACGACGAAATAAAACAAGAAAACGAGGTAGTCGAGAGTTTGAAGTTGTTGCATGATGTGAGTCAGAAATAGTTGGTTTAGATTAGAATCACTGGCAATTTAGTTATTATTCAAATAATTACCAGTCTTTTTGTAATTATGGAGTGCTAAATTCACGTATGATTAAAAGTCGATTTACTAAATATTTTTAAAAAATGGTTTGGTAGTGTTGGCACCCCGTCTTCACAGAACTCTTAGCTAAACGACATTGAATTGTAATAGTAAATATGCCCATATTTGCCAACTTTCAAAGAAGATTGGCAAATCTCACCGAAACACTACCACCTCGGGCGTAGTAACG
>JAYVJH010000407.1:0-3691 GCA_043769455.1 Runella sp.
ATTTGTGGGGTCGCCACCAAAGGCTGCAATATTTTTTTGAACCCACTGCAAAGCTGCTATTTGGTCTAAAAACCCATAATTACCTGAACTATTATGACCTGACTCTTTGCTTAACTCGGGGTGCGCCATAAAGCCCAATGCGCCTACTCGGTAGTTGATACTCACAAAAACAATGCCTTTTTTTGCCATTTCTTCGCCATCATATACCGCACAATTACTCGACCCACTCGACAAGCCACCACCATAAATCCAGACAAAAACGGCTTGCTTTGCCTTATTGGTTTTGACAGATGTCCAAACATTGAGATACAGACAGTCTTCGCTCAGTGGTTCGGGTTGGGCTATAAATTCTTCCGACCAACACATAAACGGCATAGGTTTATCTTGAATTGGACTGGCCGAAAAAGCATTACACTGCCGCACACCCAACCATTTTTTGACGGCTTGCGGGGCTTTCCAGCGCAAATCACCCACGGGCGGAGCAGCAAAAGGTACATTTTTGAAAATTCGGACAGACTTATCAGCATTGGTAAGCCCTTCAACAGTGCCGTCTGATAGCTTAATGACAGGGTTTTGAGCCATTGAAACAACCGAAACAAAGAAGCACAAAAAAAGTAATTGTATTTTCATTTAATTGGTTTTTGTGGTTAAAGGCTTTTTTGGCCCACTGGCAAAAGCCAGTAACAATTAAGAGGCAGATTTATGACTTACCCCAGATTTATCTGGGGGAATCGCAAAAAAACAATAGCTTTGCGGTTCATAAATTTTAATTCTAATGACTTTTGAACAAATAACGGAAACTACTGAGTTTATACAAAATCAAATCAATGATTTTATTCCTTTTTATGGTATAATTTTGGGAACGGGCTTGGGTGGATTGGTACAAGAGATTGACATTGAGTATGATATAGCTTACGATACTATTCCAAACTTTCCAGTTTCTACGGTCGAGTCGCACAAGGGGCGGCTGTTGTTTGGGACGCTCTCAGGCCAAAAGGTAGTTTGTATGCAAGGTCGTTTTCATTATTATGAGGGCTATTCCATGGCACAGGTTACGTTTCCAGTACGAATAATGAAACTACTGGGAATACAGCAAATGATAGTTTCTAATGCCTCTGGCGGACTGAACCCCAGCTATCAGACAGGCGATTTGATGATAATAAACGACCATATCGGTCAGTTTTTGCCAGAAAACCCACTCAGGGGTACTAACTTTGACAATTTGGGCGATAGATTTCCAGATATGAGCCAAGTCTATGACCCTCAGCTAATTACCAAAGCCCTTGATATAGCCCAACAACACCAGATTAGGTGCCACCAAGGCGTATATGTGGGCGTAACGGGTCCACAGTTAGAAACCAGAGCCGAGTATAGAATGTTGCGATTGCTGGGGGCTGATGTAGTGGGTATGAGTACCGTTCCCGAGATTATTGTGGCTCGACAAATGAACGTACCTTGTTTTGGTATTTCGGTCATTACCGATATGTGTATTCCTGAATTGTTAGAAAAAGCCGAATTATCCAAAATATTAGCCATTGCACACAAAGCCGAACCAAATATGACGCTGATTATAAGGTCTTTAGTTATTGGTCATTGATAAAGCACAAATAAAACTAAAGACTAACGACCATTGACCTACGACTAAATTTCTACTGCCGATACTTCGCCATCGCTTCTTTGATTTTGAGAATACGATTTTCGGGGCTGGGATGCGTACTGGTAAAATCAGACTTGCTTTCGCCAGAGTCACCAGCCGCTTCGTCCAATATTTTCATTACCTCTATCATTGCTTCGGGGTTGTGGCCTGTGCCGATGGCGTATTTTACACCAAAGTCGTCGGCTTCGAGTTCGTCATCACGGCCATATTTGAGGTTCATCAAGTTGGCTACATATTGCGCTACTGCACCATTGCTATATCCACCGTCCGACATTCCAACTGTGGCCGCACCAGCCAATCCAGCTATTAACTCTTGCTTGGCCATTTGTTGAGCAGAGTGCCGACCAATGACATGACCGATTTCGTGACCCAATACACCCGCCAACTGGTCTTCGGTTTTGAGACGTTTGAGTAAGCCCATTGTAATAAAAATTTGCCCCCCAGGTACTGCAAAAGCATTGACGGTTTCGGGGTCGGCCAATACATGAAAGTCAAACTGATAAGGTGAGTTTTTGGCTTCTGTACTTTGTATGATACTCTGACCGATTTTTTTTACCAAAAACTGCGCCTTTTCATCTTGGTACAGCCCCCCATATTCTGCGGCCATTGATGGCGCGCTCTGTAAGCCTAATGCCACTTCTTCTTGCGGAGTCATACTCACTTTTTGTCGTTGGCCTGTTACTGGGTTTACCTGCATTTTACTAAAATACCCAAACAAAGCAATGCCAGCCATCACCAACATGACCAACAAACGGCCTTTTATTCCTGAATTAAACATAAGTCACGATTTTTTAAATGATTAGATGTTAGCTATTAAAAAAATTAACCTCTAATATCTTTATAAGAACTCGGCAAATTTATTGGAAAATTATCAGATTCTCACGAACATTATCGTTCACTTTTATAAAAATCAAAATATAAGCTATTATGGCATTACAAATAGGCGATCAAGCACCCGATTTTAAATTATTTAATACCAACAAAAAAGAAGTTTCCCTAAGCGATTTTAGTGGCAAAACCTTAATCATTCATTTTTTTCCATTGGCTTTTACTGGTACTTGCACAACCCAACTCTGCACAATGCGTGACGACATGGCTTTTTATAGCGGCCTTGGTGCAGAGGTAATTGGCATTTCGGTAGATTCGCTTTTTACGCTCGAAAAATACAAAGCAGAGCAGGGTTTTCAGTTCGACTTACTGTCGGATTTCAATAAGACGGTCGCACCTGCTTATGGTGCTTTTTATGAACATTTTGTACTCAATATGAACGGTGTTGCCAAACGTTCGGCTTTTGTGGTCGATAAAACTGGTACAATTCAATATGCCGAAGTGTTAGAAAGTGCGGGCGATTTGCCTAATTTTGATGCTATCAAGGCTGTTTTGGCGGGGTTGTAGCTTTTGTCAATTCTTCAAAAAAGTAAACTCTAACTTCTTCACAGGCTTGTTTTGTGAGGCAGTTTTCTCTATAATTTGCCAGGCAGCCCCGTCTGGCCCCACAAAGGTAAAGGCATTTTCGCCAAATTCGTTTTTCTGTATTTTTGTTGGTTTAATATTTTGTTGTAATATCAAGTCATAGACCATCAATAGCTTGGGTGTCCAGAACGAGTGCAATGTCATACCCAGTTCGCCAATGCGCTGGTGTGTCGAGCGGTCGGGTTTGGGCGCACGGGGTGCAAAAAACTTTAATTTTCCACAAATATTATTGGGCGATACAAACCCTCGGTAGTCGTGCGAGTAGCCATCGGGCATCTGAAAAACCTGCTTTGGCCCTTTGAGCCAGTCGCCATCGACAGTATGTTTTTCTTGCTCGGGTTTCATACCCAAAGCCGCTGAATAATAGCGAGTTATGGCATCAATATCGCCTTTTATCATAAAGTCGTGGTGTGTAAATTCACTCGTTTGAAGATTTGAGTGCGTGCCGATAGTTCCATAACCATCAATAGTATAGCCATAACGCTGAAAGAAAACATGGGTAAAAAAATCGCCATAAATACCCGTTTCACGAACGCCAAGAGGCCGATTGAAAAAATCGGT
>JAYVJH010000408.1:0-2825 GCA_043769455.1 Runella sp.
GGCTATGCTATTACAACCCTTGGTGCTATTTTATTTGCAAAACACTTGTCCGATTTTGAAACAGTAGAAAGAAAATCTGTAAGAGCAATCGTTTATAAAGGAAATAATAAAGTAGAAACCATAAGAGAGCAAATGGGTACAAAAGGCTATGCAATTGGGTTTCTTAGTATGGTGGAATGGATAAATAGCCAACTGCCCGCCAATGAAGAAATAGGCAAGGCATTACGCAAAGAACGTAGAATGTATCCTGAAATTGCTATTAGAGAGCTAATAGTGAATGCTTTAATTCACCAAGATTTATTGGTTAAAGGCTTTCCAATGATTGAAATCTTTAAAGATAGAATAGAAATTTCAAACCCAGGCAATCCACTAATAACTACGGACAGATTTATCGATTCCTACATTTCACGAAATGAAAAATTGGCTGATATGATGCGTAGAATGGGTTTTTGCGAAGAAAAAGGCAGTGGATTAGATAAAGTGATTTTTTACAACGAATTATATCAGTTGCCACCAATCAATGTCATAACAGATGAAAACAGAACAAGGGTAACTATTTACAGCTATAAAACGTTAAATGACCTTGATAAAAAAGAAAAAATTAGGGCTTGTTATCAACATTCTTGTTTAAAATGGGTGTCAAATGAAAAAATGTCTAACCAAAGCCTCAGAGAACGATTCTCAATTGATGACAAAAATGCAGCAATTGCATCAAGAATTATAAAAGATACCTTTGAGGCAAATATGATTAAAGAAGATGACCCAGAAAGTAAATCACGAAAACACAGAACATATGTACCGTTTTGGGCTTAATTTTTTATTTGATGGTTATTTGATAAATCAAATATTTAATCAACCTAAACTGTTGATTATCAATCATTACTTATTTGATTGTCATTTGATAGACAAAAGAAATTAAAAGACATACGAACTAGAAAACGCCCCACTTTTGCCTAATATAAGTTTGGCAAAAGTGGGGCATTTATATTAAATTGAATACTTATACTTTTAATTTCCCACCTTTGCCAAGTCCAAAAACGTCTATTATCAAGTCTATAACTCTTACAAAGTCGCAATCAGTTTTTCGTTGAGTGCTACATAGTCGTCATTTTTGCCTATTTTAGCCAGTTCGATAGACTTCAAAGCCGAGGCTTTTGCATTGACTTTATCGCCCATTTTAGCCTGAATTTTGGCTTTTAGGTGCATTATCCAGTAAGCGGTTGGCTGTGCATCTGTGGCTTTATTGACCCACTCTAAGGCTTTGGCCATGTCTTTGCCCGTTTCAAAATAATAACTCGCTGCCTGAAAGTACGGACGAGTGTCGGTGTTCATGGCTACGTCGATTTGCTTCATGATGCGTGTATCGACATTGGCCTCTACCATAAAGGCTGCCGAACGATTGCCCCACATCACGGCTACATTGGCCATAGAGCCTGTTACATCGTTGATTGTGATAGTGAGCGTTTCGATAGCAGCAGATAGTGTCTGTGATTTTACTTTAAAGCGTGCTACGTCATCTTCGGCTTTATAGCCATCAATGCCCCAGTTGTTGATGCCCTTGTTCAAGATTATTTCCCACTCGTCTTTGTCTGGAATCGAATACAGAGCGTAGCTTCCTGCCTTTACGGCCACACCACCCACTTTTACATCTTCTCCAAACGTAATTTTGGTAGCGCCGTTTGCGCCTGTGCGCCACATTTTACCAAAAGGCACTAATTCGCCAAAAATACCACGACCTTTGGTATTTGGCCGAGAGTAGTTCACTTCAATCGAAGACAGTGCAAAATCTTGCTTGATGGTTTGCGTTGGGCTGGGGGCTGGGGTTTTGATGCCTTGCGCTACCGCACCTAACGACAGACTTGCTACTGAGAGCATAAGTACTAACTTTTTCATTTTGTTTGTGATTGTTGTTAAAAAAAATTGGTTAAAATTATTGAGATAAAAGCTACTCGTTGTTTCGTCTATTCAAAAATATTTGCAAATAATAAACCAAGTTGGCCAATGCCCCCAATGCCGCCACCACATAGGTAGTTGCTGCCCACCAGAGCGCGTCTTTTGCTCCATCGTGTTCTTGTCGGCTTATTGTACCACTGTTTTCTATCCAAGCCAAGGCACGGTTGCTGGCATCAAACTCTACTGGTAGCGTTATCATGGCAAAGGCCGTTAGACCCAAGTTTGCTACAACCAAAACCCCCAAAATAGCAGTACTAAAAATACCATTGTTGTAATAAATAAAGCCCATGATGGCAAACATAAACATATTGGCATAGTTTAGAATGTTGGAGCAAATATTAACAGCCGGCACCAACGCCGAGCGCATACCAAGCGGCCCATAGGCCATTTTATGCTGTACGGCATGGCCACACTCGTGCGCTGCCACAGCGGCAGCAGCCACACTACGGCCAGCATATACGTCTGCACTAAGATTGACTGTTCGGTCAGTCGGGTTATAATGGTCGGTTAGTTGGCCATCTACTTGTGTAATCTGAACGTCCATTATACCGTTGTCTTGTAGCATTTTGGCGGCAATGTCTCGGCCACTCATACCATTGGAGAGTGGTACTTGCGAGTACTGACTAAATTTAGATTTCAAACGCCACTGCACTAACATTCCGAGTAGCATAAACACGAAACCAATCAAATATAAGCCTCCCATAATTGTAGCAATTTAGTTTTGGTTAATAATTTGTTTTTATTTTTTCAATCAATTTACTTGTCGAATAGCCCTCTACCAAGGCAATAGTTTTGACTACTCCGCCTCTATTAACGACAAAGTCAGCCCCAATGATATTTTGAACTGAATAATCATCGCCTTTTACCAAAAT
>JAYVJH010000409.1:0-9141 GCA_043769455.1 Runella sp.
AAAAAACAACTCTCGTTTTATACGACCACGTACCCAAACTAAACAGGTCTATACTTTAAAACGTTACCAAAAAATTACCTTATCAACAAAACTTAAATATACTGGGGCTGACTATTATTGCGGTTGATGTGCATAAAAATGTACTGCCGAGCTTAAAATTAACATTGCCTAACCTATTAGATTTACTCAATAAACCACTTGATAAACAGGTATATACGGTAAAATTGTGAGGATATTAAATTATTTTCAACTCTTCCAAAGCCAACCACGCCATTAGTCCAGGGCCAATTTCGAGAGCTTGCTCGTCAATATCAAAAGTAGGAGTATGTACGCCTGACACTATGCCACGGGCTTCGTTGCGAGTACCCAATCTATAAAAACACGAGTCCACTACTTGCGAATAAAACGCAAAGTCTTCGCCAGCCAGCCACAAATCTAAGTCTATGACGTTGGCTTCGCCCATGTAAGCCTGCGCTGCGGCCTTAGAGCGACGAGTAAGTTCGGGGTTGTTTTTTAGGAAAGGATAACCTTTTACGATTTCAAAATCACAACTTCCACCCATGGCTTCGGCAATACCTTGTGCCATTTTCTTCATTCTGAGAAGGCCGTCCGCCCGCCATTCTTCGTCCATACACCGCCACGTACCCTCAATCGTAACTTCGTTGGGAATAACATTGGTAACGCCATTAGCAATAAATCGGCCAAATGACAACACCGAAGGGTTAGTAGGTTTGCGATTGCGACTAATGATTTGCTGCAAACTAACAATGATATGGGAGGCTATCAACACGGGATCAATCAAAGTATCGGGCATGGCACCGTGGCCACCTTTGCCTCTGACGGTCAAAAACAATTCATCGGTACTGGCCATATACATACCCTCACGAAAACCAATTTTACCAACAGGGATATTGGGCGCAACGTGCTGGCCAAGCATCGACGTTACGTTGGGATTTTGAAGCACACCTTCGGCAATCATCAGCGATGCCCCACCTGGTGCTTTCTCTTCGGCTGGTTGAAACACCAATTTTACAGTTCCATCAAAATCTGCTTTTATTTCGTTCAATATCCGAGCCACCGACAGCAACGAAGCCGTATGGGCATCGTGTCCACAGGCGTGCATAACGCCCTGACTTTGAGACTTGTAGCTTACGTCATTGGCTTCAACGATTGGTAGTGCATCAATATCGGCCCTGAGACCAACTACTTTTGAAGTAGGGTTTCGACCTTCGATAAGCGCCACAACTCCCGTATTGGCTACGCCTTCTTGTGGCGTTAGACCTATGGCACGGAGTTCGTTGGCTATAAATTTGGCAGTTTTAAACTCACGGAACGACAACTCTGGATTTGTATGCAAGTACCGCCTGTTGGCCACGGTATTGACGGCAAATTGAGCCGATAATACTTTTATTTTTTCTTGAATGTTCATATTTATTACTAATCTACAAGCCAAATTTTATTGGCTTCATAGCCTTGTTCGGTCAATTCGACCAACACTCGCTGAGTGTCCAATGTATTGACTTTCATTCCCGTATAGTTTGGTTCGATGGGTATTTCACGGTTATATTGTCTGTCGATGAGTACCATAAGTTCTATTTTGCGAGGGCGGCCAAAAGCTTGCATGGCATCAATAGCTGCACGTACCATACGGCCAGTAGCCAGTACGTCGTCTATCAATATTACGTTTTTGTTTTCTATCACAAAATCTATTTTAGTAGCATTGGCACGTAGCGGGCGCAAGCGGAAGTCGTCTCGGTGGAATGTAGCATCTAAGTAACCAAGCGGAATGGTATGGCCGAGACTTTTGAGTTCTTGTGATACTCGTTCGGCAAAATGAATACCTCGGGGCTGTAAGCCCATGATGACCGAGTTACTAAAATCTTGGTGGTTTTCGATAAGTTGCTGGCAGAGCCTGCTTATCATTATTTCGAGGAGTGGGCTACTTAGTATGAGTCTTTGGTGGTTCATGGCTCAAATTTTATAAGAATCTAAGCCATTAAATCTAATTTAGACCGAATGGCCGCAATGAGATTTTTGGGGCAAGGGACTTTTTCGATTTTGTTTTGCAACGACTCTTTGACGCATTTTTCGAGGCGGTATAGCTCTATGCAGGGCATACATTTGTCTATGTTTTGCCTAAAATGATTTTTCTGGTCATCTGTCGCTTCGCCGTCCAGAATAGCTTGAATTGCTTTCATACACTCCGCATGATGTTCGCATTGGGTCTTAACCGCAATCACCGATGTTTCTGGTGCTACACTCATTGTCAAATTTCTTTTTTCAGTTGTTAATATTTCAATGTTTTCCCGACCAAAAAAGTTCAATCATCGGTCTTATATCCCATCGAAAGTGCATAATTTCTGAGTTTATCTTTCAATAAGTTTCTGGCTCTGTGTAACCGTGAGCGTACTGTGCCTATGGGTATATCTAATATCTTAGCCATTTCTTCATAGGTAAACCCTTCGATGTCGCACAATATAATGACTGTTCTAAAATCTACGGGTAGTGAGTTGAGGGCATTGGCTACTTCGTCGCCGATGAGATCTTGCACCGACTCTGTTCTAAGGTCGGACGTAGCCTGTGTATCGAAGCCGTCATCAGAGTTGTAGGTTGTTTCAACTTCTTGGTAATCAACTTTTGCGGGTTCTTTACTGCGCTTGCGGTAATCGTTGATGAAGCTATTTTTTAAGATTCTGAACAACCACGCTTTGGCATTTGTACCTCTCTCAAACGAGGCAATAAACCGAAACGCTTTTAGGTATGTATCCTGAACAAGGTCATTTGCATCATCTTCGTCCATAGTAAGCCTGAACGCAAAGTTGTACATTGAGTTGATATGCGGCATAAACTCACGATTGAAAATATCGTGTTTTTCGGTCTCATCGTAGGCCGCTATTTCGGGTAGAGAAGTTTCTTCGATTTCGTCTGACATATTGGCTGGTATAGCGACCGTAAATGTACGGTTTATTGGTAAATATACAAAAAACATATATCCACAAAATCTACTCCAACGTTATTTAGTAGCCATATTGGCAGAATATCGGATAAAGTATTTTTTGACAATATCCGATATTTTTTTAGATTTGTGTCATGGAATGGAAAACAAATATAACCGACATCGACAAACTGCGACTTAATTTTGAAAGAATATATCAAAAAAAAGCCTTAATTCAGTCCAACAGACCACTACCGGCAAGTGTTTTAGAAAAAATACGAGAAAATTTAAGTATTGATTGGACATACAACAGCAATGGTATTGAAGGCAATACGCTAAGTTTGAGAGAAACCCAAATGGTTTTACAAGATGGCATAACTATAAACCGCAAATCGTTGAGAGAACACTTTGAGGTATATAATCATCAAAAAGCTATCAATTATTTATACGAACTATTAAAAAACGATCATACCCTACGAGCCATTGACCTACTATCGTTGCACGGATTGGTATTACAAAATATAGAAGATGACTTTGCTGGCCGCCTTCGCAACGGTGGTGTGCGTATTGCGGGGGCTAACTTTACACCACCCAATGCCAATAAAGTTTCCGATTTATTAGACGAACTTATTGATTTTATCAACAACAACTTAGGCCGATTGAACGACGTTTTACTTGCCACTATTTTTCATCATAGATTAGTTTGGATTCACCCATTTTTTGATGGCAATGGCCGTACAGCACGTTTGGCCATGAACTTGCTGCTGCTGCGAAGTGGTTTTCCAGTAGCCATTATTTTAAAAAACGACCGAAAAAAATATTACGATGCTCTAAATCAAGCCAATAAAGGTAGCTACTACAAACTTTGCTTAATGATGTGCCAAGCCCTTGAGAGGTCGCTGAATATTTATCTCGATGCAATGCCTCACGAGTCGGACGATTATGTAAGTATTGCATCACTGACACAACAATACTCGCTTGGGTACAGTCAAGAATACCTTAGTTTATTGGCACGGCAAGGTAAAATTGATGCTCACAAAGAGGGCAGGAACTGGCTAACAACCAAGCAGGCTGTTGATAATTATTTAAAAAACAAACAAAAGTAATACACGACAAAACGATAAAGTCAAAAATATTGAAAACCAGACCGTTTATCTAATCTTTCTTTTTAATTATCACCTATCGAACAAAAATCTGCGAGAGCGTAAGTGTAAAAGTCGTAAAGACCATGCTACAAACAATTTTGAGGATTGTAATTGGAAACATACTAAACGTACCAGCACCTATAAGCAACAATACCGAGTGATGAACCAGCACTAATATTACCACATATTTAATAAAATTGGCAAAGCCCAGATTTTGTAGCGAGATGTGTGTACGAGCTTCGGTGATAATTTGTTCAAGTTGATTTTGAATAATAAATGGCCGAATATAGGCCAGCAATACAAGGGTGGCTGTGTGTAGGCCAAGCGTATTGCCAAAAGAATCTATGATTAAGCCTGTCGAAAAAGCAATAAAAAGTAATGCTATCTGGTTGATGTCGTAGGGCATAAACAAAATAGCCCCTACATAAAAAAAACAAAAAGCATAGTCGAACAGCACCAAATACCTTGTTACAAAAATATGTAGCAAAACATAAAATAGCCATATTAGAATACCTCTAATTATCTCTTTTGGATTCATTTTTATTTTTTTCGATACTTTTTTGGAGACTTTCTTGGCTTTTCAATAAATTATTGTCCACCAAAAACACAAACGATAATTTGGTAAAATCGGTAGCAAGCCTAATCTGAATATCGAAGTCTGCTTGATTGGTACCGATAGCAACTTTTTGAACATAACCAACCAAAACACCCGGCGGAAAAACTGAGTTATATTCAGACGTGAGTACGGTGTCGCCTTTGGTTACTTTTTTGTACCTCGACACATCGTTGAGTTGTAACATTGACGGGTCTGCACCCTCCCATTTAGCCGATCCAATTTCTTTACTGCGCGTAAGTTGTGCCGAAATCATAGACTGTGAGTGCAGCACTGACGTGATGACAGAATAATTATCGTTACAAATTTTGACTTTGCCTACTACACCCGTTGGTGTAACAACACCCATACCCACTCGTACTCCATCGGCCAGTCCTTTGTCTATCGTTATGTAGTTATTGACTTGGTTGGTTGTGTTTTCGATTACTTTGGCAATAGTAACAAACTTGAACCGAGCAAAAAAAGCAGAATCGACTCCATAATTAACTGGGGCTTGGGCTGGTAGCTTCTGTTGTAGTTGTGTTAGTCGCTGGTTGAGTAGTCGATTTTCTTCTGCCAATTTTAGGTTTACATCGCTCAAATCGGCGTATTCTTTCACAGAATTGGAGATGCCTATGACTTTGGCTGTAAGGGCATTGGCAGTATTAAAGTACTCGACTCCCCAATAATTATTATTATTGACAATAAGCCCGACGCTCAGTGCTTCGAGTAGCACAAAGACAATAAAATGGCGGTAGCGAGAAATAAAATTGACAAGTTCGAGCATGGAAAATAAGTCATAGGCCGTGAGTCATGGATATAAAATTTTTGCTTAACTATTATAATCCAAGACCCACAACTCGGTACTCACTACTGAATAAGTACTGATTTATACCACTCCAAGTTTTTCAAGATTTCACCTGTGCCACGTACCACTGCTTTGAGCGGCTCGTTAGCAATATGAACAGGTAGCTTTGTTTTGGCGGCAATACGCTTGTCTAAGCCATGTAGTAATGCGCCACCACCCGTAAGATGAATACCATTTGTATAAATATCGGCCGATAGCTCTGGGGGCGATATTTCGAGGGCTTTCATGATTGCTTCTTCTATTTTGGATATTGATTTGTCGAGCGCATAGGCTATTTCACTGTACGTTACCTTTACTTCTTTCGGAATACCTGTCATCAAGTCCCGTCCACGAATTTCAAAGTCTGCTGGTGGGTTTTCGAGTTCTGGCAAGGCTGCACCTACTTCAATTTTGATTTGCTCAGCCGACCGTTCGCCAATCAGTAAGTTATGCTCACGGCGCATATAATCAACGATGTCTCTGGTAAAAATATCACCCGCTATTCTGACCGACTGCTCACAAACAATACCTGAGAGGGCAATAACGGCGATTTCGGTTGTTCCACCACCAATATCTACAATCATCGTGCCGTTGGGCTGGGTTATGTCTATGCCAATGCCTATGGCAGCAGCAATAGGCTCATGTACCATATATACCTCTTTTGCTCCTGCATGTTCGGCAGAGTCTTTGACGGCACGTTTTTCGACTTCAGTAATGCCCGACGGAATACAAATAACCATGCGATGTGATGGCGTAAAGAACCTACTTCCAGTATCAATCATCTTTATCATACCACGAATCATGAGTTCGGCGGCTGTAAAGTCAGCAATTACACCATCTTTCAATGGCCTGATTGTCTTTATATTGTCATTGGTTTTTTCGTGCATTTGCATTGCCTTGTGGCCTATTGCAAGCACCTTACCAGTGTTTTTATCGATAGCAACAATAGACGGTTCGTCTACTACTACTTTATCTTTGTGTATAATGAGCGTATTGGCTGTGCCTAAGTCAATCGCTATTTCTGTTGTTAAAAAATCAAATAGGGCCATTTTATAAATTGTGAATTATGGATTCGGTGCGACAGTTTGTTGAGTTATAATTAAATTAGCTCAATACAAAATTAGCCAAACTTTGTTGAACTTACTGCTGATTGTCCAAATTAAAATGTAAACCTACGTTTTCTCGCCGAGCCATGGCCATTTTTAGGATTAAATACGAGCAGTTTATCATATTCCGAAGTTCCATAATTGGCACAGACACTTTCGATTCTTTGTAGAGTGCTTCGTGTTCTTGGTAAATCAGTTCCAAACGGTCATGCGCTCGTTTCAATCGTCGATTTGTCCGTACAATTCCTACATAATTAGACATGATAGACTCCAACTCTTTGGCCATTTCGGTCAATAATATTACCTCTTCGGGGTGAGTTGTGCCTTCGTCATTCCACTCAGGTACGTTTTGGGGTATGTGTGCTTCGCCCAAATGCTCAATGGTTTTCCGAAAAGCCCTATCAGCAAAAACAATGGCTTCAAGCAACGAGTTTGAAGCCAGCCTGTTGGCCCCGTGCAAACCCGTACAAGCACACTCACCTGTGGCATACAACTGAAAAATATTGGTTTGCCCCCATTCATTTACCTTCACACCACCACACATATAGTGCTGCGCTGGCACAACGGGTATGTAGTCTTTGCGAATGTCAAGCCCCAGATTATCAGCACAATATTTGGTAATATTTGGAAAATGGTCAATAAATTTATCGTAATCGCAATGTGTAACGTCAATACAAACGTGGTCATCGCCATACTTTTTCATTTCAGAGTCAATAGACCGAGCCACAATATCTCGGGGGGCGAGCGACAGCCGGCTATCGTAATGCTCCATAAATGTTTCGCCTTTTTTGTTTCTTAATATTCCCCCAAAACCACGTACTGCTTCTGAGATTAAAAAATTTGGTTTGTTGCCCGGCTGGTAGAGTGCCGTCGGGTGAAACTGAATAAACTCCATATTGTCGCACACACCTTTGGCACGGTAAGCCATCGCTATGCCATCGCCAGTGGCTATACGGGGGTTGGTTGTGTTTTGGTAAATGTTGCCAATACCACCTGTGGCGAGCATGGTAGTTTTGGCCAAAAATTTCTCAACTTGACCTGTTTTTGTGTTCAAAATATATGCCCCAAAACACCGAATATCGTCTCGATGCCGATAGACGGTTTCGCCCAAATGATGCTGCGTTATTAGATCTACTGCAAAATAGTGCGTGAAAATTTCGATACTTGGGTGGCGTTTTACTTCGTCTAACAGAGCTCGTTCGATTTCGGCACCTGTGGCATCTTTGAAATGCAATATGCGGTGGTCTGAATGGCCACCTTCTTTGGCCAAATCATAGTCGCCATCGGCTTCTTTGTCAAACCGTGTGCCGTAGTTGATGAGTTCTTCGATGCGCTCAGGTGCTTCTCTGACTACAATTTCTACAATATTACGTTTACTCATCTGTCCGCCAGCCACCATCGTGTCGTCAATGTGCTTTTCAAACGAGTCTTCCGCAGTCCAGACGGCTGCAATACCGCCCTGTGCGTACTTGGTATTGGTTTCGTCGGCCTGTACTTTGGTAATGACGGCAATTGAGACCGTTTGTTTTTGTTGTTCAAAATGGCGTGCCAACTTGGCAGCGTAGCTAAGGCCAGCAATACCTGAGCCTATCACTAAAAAATCGTATTGGGGCATATAGAATGATGACTGTAATGTTAGTACTTTTTACAAAACTAATCAAAAAATCCCTTGCCACAACCGTAGCAAGGGATTTTTTGATTGACATAAAACTAATCTATTACCTCAGCACCAGCACCTTTTTAGTAAACCGTCTCTGAGGCTCGCCAGCCTGTGTTGTTTGTAAACTAAAAATATACGAGCCGCTGGGCAGTGTTCCCAAATCGAGTTTTTCGTCCAACTGCCCTTGACGGTTTTTGTAAATTTTGGTTTGTAATACACGCCCAGCCAAATCGCTCAACGATACTGATATATCGGTGGACTCGGTGCCCAAGCCCAACCTAAACCGCAATTCACCATCGGTAGGGTTAGGCGATAGAATCAAGTCATTCTCTTCATTTTCTTCATTCTCTTCATTATTGTTTATTACCCCAATTCTGCAATTAGTGAAATTTACTGTTTTGGGGCTGTTGTATAGGTCAGACGTTGCGCCACAGATGCGTGCCGAAACCGTCTTGATGCCATTGCGCCATGGGTCTGTTGGTAGTGGGTTGTACGACCAACCATGAAACTCAGCCGCTGCCGTACCAAATGCACCAATTAAATCTTGGCGACTTTGATTGGCTGGTACCGTCTTTACCACCACGCCATCGACCGATATTTCTACTTGCACCGTGCGCCCAAAATTGTTCATATCCAAAGCCCAACCGTTGAAAATACCACAATTACCCGTATCAAAATGGCCGTTAAAATTACCCCCAGCGCAAGCCCCGCCACCGCTCGAAACCGTAACAGTAGCCGTATTGCTGTTGGCACTCAGGCAGCCATTTACAGTACAAGTAGCTGTATATGAAGTAGTTGAATTTGGGCTAACCGTTACGCTATTGCCCGATGCACCATTCGACCAACTGACCGTACC
>JAYVJH010000410.1:0-5485 GCA_043769455.1 Runella sp.
CATATAAATTGCCGTCATCGCCGACGACACAATTATCAACATTGGAAATAAATAAGCCGGCCCGCCATGTAGTTGAGCAAAAACAAAGGCTTGAATCAATATAGTTTCTTTGGACAGAAACCCCGAAAAAAACGGCAAGCCAATTAACGCCGCAGCACAGGCGGTATAAGCCCAAAACGTAACAGGCAACCGTTTACGCAAGCCACCCATCAGTCGCATATCTTGCGAATCCCAAGTAGCGAGACTTCCTCCGCTGGGAGCCAGGGGGCTATGTATCACGACTCCTGCACACAAAAACAGACCTGCCTTAAAAAAAGCGTGAGTCGTTAAATGAAACAACGCTCCCTGCGGGCTGCCCACGCCAACACCAAGCACCATCAAGCCGAGCTGGGAGATAGTCGAAAAAGCCAATAGTTTTTTTATATCTGTCTGAAAAATAGCACGATAACCTCCCAATAACATTGTAATTGTACCAATGATTGTAACAATCATTAACGCATCTGGTGTGAGCAAAAACGACACTTTGACTAACATAAAAATACCAGCCGCCACCATAGTCGCTGCATGAATAAGCGCCGACACTGGCGTAGGGCCTTCCATGGCATCGGGTAGCCACGCCGACAGCGGCCATTGTGCCGACTTACCGATTGTACCGCAAAAAAGTAGTAGCCCAATAGTAGTGGTGAGTGGTGAGTGGTGAGTGGTGAGTGATTCAAATACAGAGAAATTTATTGCCCCAAACTCAAAAAAACATAAGATGATACCAATCAAAAAGCCTACATCGCCTATTCTGTTAAGTAAAAATGCTTTTTTGGCAGCCCAGATAGCCCGTGGTTTGGTGTACCAAAAACCAATCAATAAATAGGACGACAGCCCGACCAATTCCCAAAAAACATACATTAAAAGCAAGTTTTCGGACAGTACAATGCCTATCATCGAAGATAAAAATAGTTGTAAAAAAGCAAAGTACCGCCACCGTGCCGCATCGTGGCTCATATAACTCACAGAAAAAACTTGAACCAAAACGGCCACAAAATGAACAAGTAGTAGCATTTGTTGGTTGGCAGCTTCAAAGCCAAATACAAACTGAAAATCGTTGTTTTTGATTGATAACCAGTTAATTACGAGAGTATTTTCATGTAAATCTGCCGATTGACTCAACCAAAAAGTATAGGCTAAACCCAGCACTGTAGCTGTTACGGCCAACCAACCTGCATAGTTGTTGGCTTTTTTGCCCAGCACAAAAAGCAA
This sequence comes from Runella sp., assembly GCA_043769455.1. GTDB lineage: Bacteria > Bacteroidota > Bacteroidia > Cytophagales > Spirosomataceae > JAYVJH01. The sequence goes on from JAYVJH010000410.1 coordinate 1,252, forward strand.
AACAAAAGTGAGGAGTGGAACAAAAGGTATTAGAAGTAGATTTGACATAAAACAGATAATGCGTTAAGGAAGCCTTCGCTCAAAGCGAAGGCTTCCTTTTAATGACTGCAAAGTTACATAACTTTGCCAAAACTAAACGCCCATCGCCGTCAAAGCCGCTTTGGCTTTATTATCGACACTATTTTTATACTCGTGTTTTGGGTAGTTGAGTGCTTTCTGAAAATATTGAATCGCTCGCTGACGTTGGTTTTTGGATTGATAAATATAACCCAACTGCAAGGCCGACGTTGCCCCAAAATACAGTATCAGAGGTTCGCTCAATACCAACGCTCGCTCGTAGTTAGAAATGGCTTTGTCAAACTGATTTAGTTTTTGATAAATTTTACCTAATCGGTATTGGTATTCGACTTTGTCGGGCAGTTGGCTAAAATTGGTTTCGTTGTATGGACTTAGGTCTTTGAGAGCCTCGTCCAAAAAACCGCCATTGTATGCCAATCGGGCTTTCATCAATACTTTTTGAGGTTCTGAATGTTGATTTTTGGCATAATTTTCAGCAAATTTTTGTGCCGCTTCGTCTGCCTCTACAACTGTTTGTCCTGATTTAAGTAAGATATTTATATAATTTTTGGCTACCAAATCATTGCCAGTAAGCCAGTTGCACAGGTACAATTTAAAGTAAGTATCTTTCACAAAATTATGACCTCGATAATGACTTAAAAACAACTTAAAGTATTTTTCAGATTCGGCATACTGACTTTTTTCTAATGATATTTCGGCTTTCAAATAGTCTGTAAACGGAAACGGATAATACTGATTTCCACGGGGGCGGCTGTCTAAGAGTCGCAATGCCTGCTCGCTTCGTCCGTCTTTCATTGAAATTATTGTCCCAAAAAAATGCATCAATAAGTCATCGGGCTGAGATTTGACGAGTGCCAGCAAATCGGCGTTGCTTTTGTCTGTGTATTTTGTGATGTTAGCCTGTATCAACAATTCAATTTGTTGTGCTTCGGTTCTAAATATTGAGTTTGGGTTGCCGCTCACCATCTGAATTTCTTTTAATCCTTGCTGAATATTCCCTTTGAGACCCAGCAAATCGGCTACCCATTTGTAGTTTTGGGGCGTAGAACCAATCAGCACATGTAGCAGCCCCAGCGACTTGTAGGTAGGCTGAAAATCAGGAAAAAGTCTTGCGTTTTCGTCCAACAGTTTATAGGCTTTGATAATGTCCCACGAAGCAGAATATTGTTTACCAAATTTTAGTTTTACAAACGCCCAATGTAGCCGCACCTCTGCCTGGAAAAATCGTTTTTGTGGTAATTTATCAGATATTTTTTTGAGTACATTGAGTCTTATCTCTTCATTATCAGCAGTTTGAGCGTACAAGACAGGGTCATCGCTAATCAACAGCGACACAATATTGGCATAGTTTTCGATATAAACATCAAAACCATCAGAGGGTATATTTCGGGCTTTTTCTTTGGCTAATATTTGCCGACCTGTTCCTATTTTTAGCTCTCTAATTTCGGTAAATGCACGTTTTAACTCTGGACTAAACTGGGCTTTACAGCAAACAGCAAACAGTGAACAGTAAACAGTAAACAGTAAACATTTTACATTTATCAATAAATATTTATCAGTTATCAGTAGAGGATTAGCTATTTCTGCTCCGTGGCCTGTGTCTCCACAGGACATTGCTCTGGTGGGTTTTTGCTCCATGACCTGTGTCTCCACGGGACATTGCTCTGGTCTGTGAGACACAGACCACGGAATAAAGGTTGGAGTGAATTTGTAATAAATAATTTTTAGATAGTAGTTCATTGGTTGTAGCCTTTCAAATATTGTTTTGAAGTTGTACATTTACTCAATCTGTCAAGACAATAAACTCTACTCGGCGGTTTTTTTTGCGATTGGGTTCTGTAAAATTAGGTGCTACCGGGCGTGTATGACCATAGCCTTTGTAACTAATTCTGTCTTCGTCTATTCCGTTATTTATGAGGTAGTTGGCCACAATTTTTGCTCTGTTTTCGGACAATGCCAAATTAAGCCTCAAATCGCCTACATCGTCTGTATGGCCACCCACTTCAATAACCAATCTTAATTTTTGTTTTAATTTCAGTACCAAATAATCTAATTGCTCGTAAGAAATAGGGCGAAGCACATAACTACCTTGGTCAAAATATATTTTATCTAATTGAATGACCTGCCCTTTTTTTAAATTTCCAAAGTTTGTACCAATATCAGCAACTTTGGTTTCAACGATTGGCTTGGCTTGACCTGCGATTATACTGGTAGGTTTGGGTTCATATTTGTCCGATACTAATTTGATGTTGAGGTTTAATGTAGCACAATTATTTAGCTTATTTGCCAGCACTGTTATTTTTTGGGGTTTATATCCCGCTTGCGATACCTCAATGGTATATGATTTATTGAAATGCACCAATAACGAATACCGCCCGTCTGTCCTATTATTGCCCACTTCTGCATTGTATTGGCTTTGTTTTTGAATGGCCTTGACAATACTTTTTACTGGTTTTCGACTGATAGAGTCTGTTATAAAGCCTTGAATTGTAACCATTTGATTTGGTCTTAGATTATCGGGGACAGGGGTTGTATAAATATCAGCATTATTGACAAAATACATAATGTCTCCACAGGGCGGAATTGACACAAATTGGTCATCTTTTTTGGTATTAGCAAACGACAAATTTACAGGTTCTGACCACGAGCCATCGTCTTCCAGCACCGATTTATATAAGTCAAAGCCACCCTTCCCCCCCTCTCTGTTTGAGCTAAAAATCAATGTTTTACTGTCGGCCATTATGCGAGGGGCTTTCTCACACGATACGTTTACAGGCTCTGGCAATGCTTGTGGTTCTTGCCAGCGACCATCTCGCCCACGTTTTGAGACCATTATTTTATAGCAGGCCACGTTCGTATCGCTGTTTTCATAGTTACCACGTATAAAATATAACGTTTTTCCATCGGCCGACACTGACGGAAAACCCTCATAGTCGCTGGTATTGATCGGTTTTCCTAAGTTGAGCGGCTCACTCCAACCATCGTCGTCTCTGGCCGAAAAATAAATATCTTCGTGGTCGCTAAATGATTCATTATAGTACGCAAAAAAATAAAGTGTATTTCCATCATAACTAATACTCGGCCCACCAATCAAGTCGCTCGGTATTCCATAATTATTGATGGCATTTATGCTTCGTGGCTCACCCCACAAACCATTTGGTTGTAAATTACTCTCGTATAGCTGCCAACCCGTATCTCTACCATCGATTCTGTCAGATTGAAAAACCAGCGTTTCGCCATCTGAACTTATCGAGGGGGCATATTCATTGTATTTGGGCGTATTGACCGAACCTCGCAAAGGAGTAGCTTTTTGGGCAAAAGCGATATGAGCCAGTAGCAAGCAGATAAAAATATGTTTCACGATTCAATCAATCTTTAATAAACTCAATAATTTCGAGTGCTGTATTCAAACCGTGATTCATTACTCGTACGGACGGTATTCCGTGATAGTATAAAATAATATGCAGTTCTGCGTAAGCCTCATTAAGTAATGGTAACAATTTTTTATTTTGCTTCGTAATACGAGTTCTATATTCCTCTATACTTTTGGGTTTTACAAATTTATCACCTTCTTTTCTCAAAAGGTATTCATCTAATGCCAGCAAAACGCCAACATACGCCGTATCTGCCGCAGTTTGTACATATTTAACATTGGCATATTCACCGTCTTTTTTACCCGCTTTTTCTTTGAGGGTGAGTTTGGCATTATCAATATATCGGTTTGCTTCCTGATAAGGGGTAAGTATTCTTGCGGAATTATTATATTGAGTCATGTTTTATTTATTCTATGACAAATTTAGCATAAGTTTTTAACTTTTATTGCTTATAGCTCAACACCCCCGCTCCTGCCCTACCGTCGGTCGCCAGTCCTTCTACTCGTATGCCGATGGTTGTGTTGGGGTTGTCGTTATTATAAAAACTCACTTTGGCTTTCCCTTCTTTGTCAGTTTTGAGGTTACCATTCCAATAAACAGTCGAGCGCAAATCGGGTTTGGTAGTAGTTTGTGGCGTATCGTATTTGGGCGAATAAAAAGCCCGTTCTATCTCAAAACCCATTACTTTAATACCCTTTACCCCTGGCGATTTATCTTGCGACCAATCATAATTTTTATTACCTCTTTTGGTATAAACACAAATCACCCCACCAGCACCACGG
>JAYVJH010000411.1:0-2477 GCA_043769455.1 Runella sp.
CGTCGTGTGGTAGCCATCAAGAAGCCAATTACCAATATGAGTGTGCCAATCCAGAGTAAATTTATAAGTGGTTTTTCTACGACTTTGATAACAATAAAATCTCTTTGCTTACGGCTTACGTCAAAACTAAATGTACCTGTCTGTGGGTCTATCTCCATGAGTTGCATTCTAAGGCCGAGTTGTTCGTTAGTTTCGGGCTTCCGCATCACCATTCGGTCTTGATTGATGGCATAAGTAGGCTCAATCGTAAAGGGTTGCTCTTTGTCAAAAACTCTGATTTGTGCTTTGATGGCGATGTCGTTGGGAGTGAGTGTGATGCCCTCTATTTTGTCGGTCTTGCTCACGTTGTCTAAAATAGCCACATAGTCATTCACAAAAAACGTATCGCCAATCATTACTTTCATTTTTTCGGCGGCTCCCCACTCTGCTTCTACTCGTGGGTCGGCTACTTGGTTCACAAACGAATATAAGTCTTTGTTAAGTTCGTGCTTAACGTCTGGCGAAATGACCGTTCCCATCTGCTCGTTCATTTGCGCTCGTGGGTAAAGTGTTGTCATGGAGCCATTAGCTGCCAAATATTCAACTTCGTAGTAAACGTTTTCGGAATAAACGGCCACTGTGTCGCCTTTTTTGTGGTATGTTTCGGCATCAACAGTAATATCTTTTAGGCAAATTGCTTTAAAATCACCCTCTATTACCTGTACGTCCGTCCAAGGTATATACTGTTTCATATCTCTGATTTGGATTCTGGGGCCTTTGTAGGTGAGCATATAGTCGCCCATGCGGGTTGGTTTGCCATACCAGAGCATTACGTTTTCTTTGTTTTCTTTGTTGTCGTCTTTCGTGAAAGCCTCGGTATTGTTAATGGCAATACCCGTTCTGTTCATAGAAACCACTTTTTGGTAGCCCGATGAAAACAGTATTCCAATCAACATCAAAGCCACGCCTACGTGAGTGATAGAGCCGCCCGTGATTCTGTAATTGCCTTTTAAAATACCAAAGATAATAGTCAGATTGGCTACTAATCCAAACACAGCCGTTGTGAGCAATACCATATACGGAATTTTATTGACCCCCAAAAACACAAACAACAAAGCCGACACAAACAGCGTAATAATCAAGGGGTTGAATAGCGCCTGTAATTTGTTTTCGCCTACTTTTTTCCACCAAAAATACTGCCCTATGCCTGTCAGCGCAATAATGACCGAGTAAAACCACAACTGAAAAGTAGAATAATAAACCATTGCATCGGCAGGTGGGGCGAGGTTGGACTTACCACCAAAGGCTTCAACGATTTTGTTCCAGACAGGAATAGATGTAGGCAATATAACCTGAAAGCTGGCTAAACATAGAGCCGTTGCACCCATAAAAAGCCAAAACTCACGGCTATATACACTCGTTTCGGCTTCGTCTGATGGCATGAGTTTCCAAGCCCTAACCGACAAAATAATGGCAACCGCTATGAAAGCCAACAAATACAAAAGCAACTGCCCCGATAGCCCCAAGTCTGTAAAAGAATGAACCGAAGCATTGCCCAGAATACCGCTACGAGTCAAAAATGTTGAGTACAATATCAGCACAAATTGAGCAATAATCAGAATAACAGAGGCTTTGAGCGAAGTTGAGTTTTTGCGTGCAGTGAGCATCGTATGTAGGCCAGCTACCAACACCACCCAAGGCACATAGACGGCGTTTTCGACGGGGTCCCAACTCCAATAGCTATTAAAACTCAATGTTTCATAAGCCCAATATGCGCCCATCAAAATACCCACTCCCAGCACGCAGGCCGCCAGCAATGCCCAAGGCAAGGCAGGACGTATCCATTCGGTTACTTTTTTTTGCCATAAACCAGCCATCAAATAAGCAAAAGGCACGAGCGTAAGTGCAAAACCTAAAAACAACGTTGGCGGGTGAATGACCATCCAGTAGTTTTGCAAAAGTGGGTTTAGTCCTTTGCCGTCTTTGGGTACAAAATCGGGTTGCATGGCCCAAACAGGTATATCGGGCATGGCCTCTTTGAGTGTCAGGAAGGGCGTACTACCGATTTTAAAATCAAGTCCTGGAATGATTACCCCCAAAATCATCGAAGTCAAAAACGTCTGGACTAACGCATACACTACCATCATCGGCGCTTCCCATTGCTTGTTGGTTTTGATGAGAACAACACCAATAATGGCCTGCCAGAACATCCACAACAAAAAGCTACCTTCTTGATCTTGCCAAAAACAAGAAATCAAATATTGTTTGGGCAACGACAGCGAAGAGTTGTCGTAAGCGTAGTAGTAGTCAAAACGGTGATTGGCAATAAGATAAAACAACGTACCAACTACCGAAAATATAGCCACAACATGCACATAAAACGACCTCCGAGCGAGGGTTTTCCAAGTGTTTTCGTCAAGCTGATTGGTGGCTGCTCTAAAATAAGCCACAGTAGCGACCAATGCCGTTACAAAAGAAATAATTACTGAAAGATGTCC
>JAYVJH010000412.1:0-1895 GCA_043769455.1 Runella sp.
CTCGACCAACTTATATCTCAACACAATATTCTGACAGACATACAGTTGGACGAATTGGTGCTGGGCATTTTGAATGGCCTGTCATTTTTGCATAATGGTCTCAATGACAGTAAGGGCAATAAAATGCACCTCATTCATCGAGACCTCAAACCACAAAATATTCTGATTTCAGAATACAAAGGTCGGTACATTCCGCTTATTACCGACTTTGGCATCAGTAAAGTTGTAACCGACAACACCAAGAATGTTTTTAGTAATTCTACGGGCGTAGGCACGATTGCCTACAAAGCCCCAGAGCAGATTCAGGGCGGCAAAATCAAAACCAACCTCGACCTTTGGGCTTTTGGTGTCGTGTTGTTTAAGATGCTCAAAGGCTATCTGCCATTTAGGTCGAGCCTCGACCCCAATACCGATGGCTACTACCTTGATATTTCAAGAAAAATAACCAATGCAGATTTAAGCGATATTTTTGACCAGCTCAAAGACCAACCACTCAAATACCAAAACGTAGTCAAACGTTGTTTGGTACGCAACATAGACGACCGAGCGCAGTCGGCGCAAGAGTTGATAACGCTTTTGCAAGAAACTATCCAAGCCCATAGCCCGATAGAAGAACTCACCGACGAATTACCCACTGATGTTTACGTCAAACCACAGCCAATACAACGACCTCAGCCAAAGCCCATGCCACCACCAAAACCCAAGCCCGTCAAAGAAGAACCGTCTTGGCTAAAAATAGTTGCAATAGCGCTTGGTTTGGGGTTGTTTGGCTGGATAGGTTACGACTGGTTGGCAAATGACAAGCCCAAACCAACGCCCGACTCGTCGGTAGCCAAAAGCAAGCCATTGCTCAATGCCGATTCGCTTTTTGAGGCCACCAAAATCGCTTTTTTAGAGCAAGGAATGAATAAAAATAAGGCATTGGCTCAGTTTAAACAAGCAGTAGCCGCCAAACCTGCACTGGCCAAAGAAGTTTATCAGGTTTTTAAAGACAAAGCCCAAAAACTCAAAGCCATAAGCCCCGAGCTGGGCAAAGAATACGAAGAACTATCAAACCAATTTGAACAATGAAAACCGCACAACTAACACTCGCACTGATAACTGTGCCACGGATTCTGGTCGTAGGCTTTCCTACGACCAGAGTTTAAACCTACGACTGAAGTAGAACCTATAATTTTTAAACCAACCCCAAAAATATGCCAAAAATCTATAACTCATTAAACGAATTTCAGCGAGACTACCAGTACGACCTCTCAGACAAAACCACCCATTTGGGCGAAGGCTCGTATGGGTTGGTGGTCAAAGCTTACGACAATGAAAACAACAAATGGGTAGCACTCAAAATCGGTAAAGACCTCATGCGAGAGTATGAAGCCGCCAGTAGCCTCAACCACCGCAACATAGCCAAGTACGAAGCCTGTTACCGCATCAATGACCGAAACATAGGCCAGCGAGACTACGCCATTATGCAGCTTTATACGGCAGGCAACTTGGCCAATTTGCTCCAAACTACTACCCTTGCCGATGTTCAAAAAAGAGAATTGGTACGGGGTATATTGGAAGGCTTGCAGTACCTACACGCCCAAAAACGCATACACCGAGACTTTAAGCCTGCCAATATCTTGATAGCCCAACTGCCCAATGGCAACTACCGCCCACTGATAGCCGACTTTGGACTGACTAAAATAGTAGGCAAAAACGACTACATCGAAGGCTCGGACGTGCAACTGAGCGATGGCCGAGGCACGGCCTCTTACAAAGCCCCCGAACAAATAGCTGGCGAAACGGCACACTACAACCTCGACCTTTGGGCGTTTGGGGTGATACTCTACGAAATAACAACAGGCGAACGCCCCTTTAAACGTGGCAGCACAGGCACCGACCAGCAACGAGAC
>JAYVJH010000413.1:0-5777 GCA_043769455.1 Runella sp.
AATTTACAATTTGTAGCCTTCTCAGATATCGGAACCGCTTGGTCTGGAAAGAACCCGTTGTTCAATAAAAAGAATACACTTAATACCGAAATTGTGCGAGAAGATTTTTTTACGGCAACTGTCAATAACTTCCGCAACCCGTTTTTGATAGGCTACGGCGCTGGTGTCAGAACAATGGTATTTGGTACTTATGCTAAGTTGGACTACGCTTGGGGGCTTGACAATGGCGATGTCTTGAAGCCCATTGCTTACCTGACATTAGGCTACGATTTTTAGTAAGATATTATAAAACTTTATGGTACAGTTGCAGGGCTAATTTATCGCAAATTAGCCCTGCAACTGTACCATTTTTTGCAATAAAAACAACGGTTTTTTTGACTAATTTTTATCTCGTAATTGTTAGCAGCCCCAAACACGCCTAAAATATCAGTAAAAAAATAAGGCAAAAAGCACTAAAAAATAAAATTATTTTAGTGTTTGGCACGATTTTAGTACGCATCAAAAATACACCTTAATCTGTGTTTTATTTAATGTTTTATTGTATAAGTGCAATAAAAGTAAATGCAGTCTTTTTGCCAATAAATATTGTAAAATACTGATAAACAGGCAATTATTTATATTTTGTTTACTATGTTTACACAAAAAAGAAGTTTGGCATAATTTTAGATGCTTTTTGGTTGTATTGGACTAAGATTATGTGCTTTCAGAATCGTCTGCTCGACAGACAACAAAGGTTGCAACGAAAAGACATGGTTTGGACAATAGTCAATGTCCACAACATAGAGTCAAAATCAAACTAAATAAAATAGATGAAAACATCACTTACAGACATATCTTACTGCGACAAAGCGGTATTGATTGAGCCAGCAAAGTATTCTTCTGACAGTCGAAGTATTCTGTTTGATTCTTTTCTTAATAACATACTCCTTAATATAGAGTGGCTTTTTTTATCTGAGAAAGTACCCACTGGCTCGCTCACCACAAATAGTTTTGTGGCCAAGAAGCCTTCAAAGAGTGAGTATGTCGCAAAGCCCATGATCGCCATCGATGATGGAGTCCCAGTCAAAGAGCCACCGCCACGGCAATATCCCATTTTAAACAGTACAATGAGTGCCCCATATAAAATCGTTTCAAAGTTAAAGAGTAAATTTATGTATCAGTTTTCCGAATCCTCAACAGTGCCAATCAGAGTGTCTGACAAGACGCGTGGCAATACGTTGAACCCTATCAGGTGGGCGGCAGCATTCGTTATGATGTTTGCTGTGATGCTGGCATCTTTTGCCCGAGCCCAGACATTTGTTGATGTTGTCTTGAAAGACAGCGTGGACAATTCCAGGCCTCTTACAGGCGGGACAATCAATTATTATGTAACCGTCAAAAACAACGGTACGGCTGCCGTCAGCAATGTGGTAGTCAAAAACACATTTCCAGTAGATGGCGCAGCTCTCACAAGCAATGCCGTAACGGCAGGTAGCTTTGATGCTGGTGCAGGGAGTTGGACGATACCAAGCATTCCTGCTGGTGGTTCAGTAAAATTGACACTGACAGGAAAAGTAATCTCTGATGGTGTTCACTTTAACATTTCAGAAATTATGTCGATTGCTGGAAGCACAACCAATAACCTTGCTGGCGACTCTGGTAATGGCAAACTTGGTGAAGCTGACATGGGTACGGCCTGTTTTTCTGTGCCAATACTCTGGGAGGTAGGCGATGCGTTTACTGTCAGTCTTCCCTTAACAGGAATAACTAACATCACGTGGTCTAAGTTATCGGCTACTGGTGCTAAGGCAATTACAGGTGTTCCATCAGACAGTGCAACCGTAAGTAACGGTGTCCTGACCATAACTGGTACGGGTCGTTTTGCATTTACGGGAAGCGTCAATACTTGTCCTGCCACAGGCTGCTGCGAAATAATCGTTATACCAGCACCTACATTTGTTTATGATTTGGCATTGACCAAAACACTGACAACAACAGGCGATGTAAAACCAGGCGATGTGGTAACATTTAACTTGAAAGTGAAAAATCAAGGAATGTTCCCCGCCACAGCTATTTCATTAAGTGACTCATTGGCAGCAGGTATGACATTGGCTGACCCATTGTGGACAGCCGCAGGTCAGGTAGCAACATTGAACACGCCAATAGCTGGCCCACTTGCAGCAGGCGATTCACTAAACGTTACTATTAAGGTAAAGATAGATGCCAACTTTGCAGGAACGACTTTGATGAATTACGCACAAATCAAAGGCTTCAAAGACGACAAAGGAAATACTGTAAAAGACAAAGACTCGACACCGGGTAATGGCTTTGACAAAGGCGAAGACGATGACAGCAAAGCACCTGTTACAATCAAACAGACTTTCGACTTAGCATTGACCAAAACGCTAACAAGCGCAGGAACTGTGATGCCGGGCGATACAGCCACTTTTAGATTAGAGGTAGAAAACCAAGGCACAGTTACAGCCAAAAATATCGTATTGTCAGATTCATTACCAGTAGGTATGACGCTCGCTGATGCAGCATGGACGGCTGACGCAACAGGTCGTATAGCTACATTGAATACAGCTATCGCTGGGCCATTGGTAGCAGGCGCAAAGACTTCAATAAATATAAAGGTTAAAATAGATGCTAATTTTAAAGGCACTACATTAACTAACTTTGCTCAGATAAAATCTACCGAAGACGATAAAGGCAATAAAAACCCAACCGACACAGACAGCCAGCCCAATAATGGCTTCAACAAAGGACAAGATGACGATAGCAAAGCACCAATCGAAGTTAAAGATAGACCACTTGGCTCAATCGGAAACTTTGTATGGATAGATGCCAACGACAATGGTATTCAAGATGATGGTGAAATGGGCGTACCAGGCGTAAAAGTATTTTTGTGGACAAACAATAATGGTAAACCAGGCTCAATTATTACGAGTATGCTTACTGGCTCAGACGGCAAATACTTGTTTAGCGGTTTGGATAAAGGGGAGTACTTTATACAGTTCGATCCGTTGACATTACCAGATTCACTGAACCTAAGTAACAAACCAAATACAGGTTCAGATGCCTCAGATAGTGATGCTGACCCAGCTACTGGGGTTACACAGTTGGTAAGTCTTGACCCAGCACAAGGAGGTATTTTGAAAGATAACCTCACCTTAGATGCAGGTGTTACGTTGTTCAACTTAGGACTCAACAAAACATTGGTAACAACTGGTGCAGTAAAACCAGGTGATATAGTTACGTTCAAATTGACTGTAACAAACAAAGGTTCACAAACTGCAACGGCCATAGCACTTACCGATTCATTACCAGCAGGTATGACATTGGCCGACCCTAACTGGACAGCCGCAGGGCAAATTGCTACCTTGAATGTACCAATCGCTGGACCATTGGCACCGAAAGCCACGGCAAGCGTTGATATTAAGGTAAAGATAGATGCCACATTTACGGGAACATCGCTGATGAATTTCGCACAAATTAAAGATGCGAAAGACGATAAAGGCAAGCCACGTAAAGACGTAAATAGCACACCGGGCAACGGCTTCAATAACGGTGAAGACGATGCAAGCAAAGCACCTGTTAATGTTACACAGCCAGGTAATTTTGATTTGGCATTGGCCAAAACACTGGTAACAACTGGTGCAGTAAAACCAGGTGATATAGTTACATTTAGATTGACAGTAACAAACGAGGGTGATGTAGCTGCTACAAAAATAGCACTAACCGATTCGTTGCAAGCAGGTATGACATTGGTCGATGCCAACTGGACAGCCTCGGGTGCAATCGCTACCTTGAATGTACCAATCGCTGGCCCATTGGCACCAAAAGCTACGGCAAGTGTTGAGATTAAAGTAAAAATAGATGCCAATTTCACAGGAACGTCGTTGATGAACTTCGCACAAATTAAAGATGTGAAGGGGCCAAATGGCGAAACAGTGAAAGACAAAGACAGCACACCGGGCAACGGCTTTAATAATAATGAAGACGATGCAAGCAAAGCACCTGTCAATGTTACACAGCCAGGCAACTTTGATTTGGCATTGGCCAAAACACTGGTAACAACTGGTGCAATAAAACCAGGTGATATAGTTACGTTTAGATTGACAGTAACAAACGAGGGTGATGTAGCTGCTACAAAAATAGCACTAACCGATTCGTTGCAAGCAGGTATGACATTGGCCGATGCCAACTGGACAGCCTCGGGTGCAATCGCTACCTTGAATGTACCGATAGCGGGGCCGTTGGCACCAAAAGCTACGGCAAGTGTTGATATTAAGGTAAAAATAGATGCTAATTTCACAGGAACGTCGTTGATGAACTTCGCACAAATTAAAGATGTGAAAGGACCAGATGGCGAAACAGTAAAAGACAAAGACAGCACACCGGGCAACGGCTTCAATAACGGTGAAGATGATGGAAGCAAAGCACCTGTCAATGTAGGGCCTTGTGCGATTCCACCAACACCAACTTGTGCTGGAACTGTATCTAACGAGTGTCCAAAAGTATGTGTAAACTTAAATGACTACATTGAGAGCGAGATTCGCTTGATAGGAAGTACTTTCGAGTGGCATTCAGGCTCGACCCCAACAGTAGCCAACTTAATAACAGACCCAAGCTGTGTGAAAGTATCTGGCAGGTATTTCTTGTTTGAGAAAGCAGCCTGTGGCGTTTATAGCAATGGCGCTTTGATTGAAGTAAAAGTCAACGAGTGTCCAAAAGCTGACTTGAGCCTAACCAAAATGGTAAGTAACAAGACACCTAAAAAAGACGACAATATTACCTACACTATAAAGGTGAAAAATGCTGGTCCAGCAACTGCAACCAATGTAGAAATCATGGATAAATTACCAGCAGGCTTGACTTATGTGTCTGGTAGTGCAGGACTGACTCAGACAATGGGTATGATTACTGGTAAAATCGCATCGATTGCCAAAGGCGACTCAGCGATGTTCAGTTATGTAGCCAAAGTAACAGGGAGTGGTTCTATCACTAACTTTGCCGAGGTAAGCAAGTCAGACCAAGAAGATCCAAATTCAACACCAGGCAACAATACAAACGGAACTGGTAAAAACGAGGACGATGACGATAATGCTACAATTACGGTAAAAGAAAACTGCGATATTCCACCAACACCTACTTGTGGTGGTATGGTATCTAATCTTTGTCCGTCATTGTGTGTAAACTTAAACGAGCAAATCCAAAGTACAACCCGTACAACTGGTGGTAAGTTTGAGTGGCACTCTGGCCCAATACCAACTGCGGCAAATTTAGTAACAGACCCAACTTGCGTCAAAACTTCGGGCAAATACTTCTTGTTTGAATTGGCTGGTTGTGGCGAATATAGCAACGGTGCATTGTTAGAGGTATCAATCAAAGAATGTGCGCCTAAAAGTATAGACCTGAGTTTGACGATTGCATCAAATAACACAACGCCAAACATTGGTGATAATGTTACTTACACAATTACTGTTAAAAACGAAGGCCCAGACGATGCTACTAATGTTGAAATATACAACAAACTACCAGACGGATTGACATTCGTATCGGGTGGTACTGGTGTAACTCAAACAGGTGGGGTTGTAACTGGAAACACAGTCTCAATTCCAAAAGGTGGTTCAGTTACATTTACATATATTGCAAAAGTAACAGCCCCAGGGACTATCACTAACAAAGCTGAGATAAGCAAAGCCGATGGTAAAGATATTGATTCTACACCAGGCAACAATACAAACGGAACTGGTAAAAACGAGGACGATGACGATAATGCTACAATTACGGTA